>CANJXH010000041.1 GCA_947478755.1 Betaproteobacteria bacterium
GAAGGAAAACATCCGGATTGCCAGCTATGTCGAAATAGCTGAGAACATTCATGACCCGAGGAAATTTCAGACTGAAGGCCAGCGAAGTTGTGTTGTAGGCATAGCTGCTGACCGTGCTGCTGGCAACGATCGCAAATCCCGCATACTGGAATGATCCGTTGTAAGTGGCCGTTCCACCCGGGATTTGCACCACAATCTGGCTGGCACCAAAAGTGCCCGTGATCGTTTGACCGACGGAGGTAATGGCGAGCGGAATTCCGCTGCGAAGATCAAGCGTACCTTTTGTAACCGTCAACACGCTGCCCGCTATCGGGGCAACCGAATTGATACCTACAGTGGTGCTACCGATCGCCGCCAGCACGCCACCGCTGCCCTGATCGCCGGCGTTGCCGTCGTCAAAGGTCCAGTCAATCTGCACCGACGCGGGCGGTGTGTCGCTGTCGTTGGCGTACGCAATCGAACTCAGGGCTTCATCAACCCTCGACTGGGTTGCATTGCTGTTGAACGTAAAGCCCAAGACGCCCGCCCCATCCTTGGTGACGGTACCGATATTGACCCCGGAAAGAATCAGATCTCCCCCCTGTCTCAGGGCATCAAGATTACCGCTGGAAAAAAACAGGTCTTGAGCATTTGCGCCGCCATGTCGTAACAGCGTCACCGAAGCCCCGCCATAATTGCCGGACCGCGCCAGTTCAGCGTCGTATACGGCAACGCTGGAATCCAGAATCACCGCCGAGCTGTTTTCCGTATATGTGGCAAAACTGTCAAGCGAGTTGGACCTGACGGAATCGAAACTGATGTCAAGCGAGCCGTCGCTTTGGTAACGTGCCAGTACCAGACCAGGTTGCGGCGAGTCCGAGGACGAAAGACCCCGGGCATCTCCTGATGCTGATCCGGATACCAGAATTTTGCCGTCATCGAGCACCGATATATCGTAGGCATATGCGGTCGCGTAAACAGGAATGCGGGTCGTCACCAACCCGTCTATCCCGAACGAGGTATCCAGCGATCCATCGGTGTTGTAACGCGCAATGGCAAAACCGCCATTTTGATATCCGGGCAAGCCCAGGGGCGGCAGGGAGTTATGGCCTGCCACCAGTATCTTTCCATCCGCCTGGATGGCGACAGAGCTTCCCTCATCGTCGCCGCCGAAATCAGACCTTACTTTTCCGCCGACGCCAAAACTCGTATCCAGCGATCCATCCGCGTTGTACCGGGCCAACGCAAAATCGGCAGAGTTACTGTCAAACCCACCGGGTGGAATCACCTTGAATGCCGTACCCGCAACAACGATCTTGCCATCTGACTGAATGGCTATCGAGTTCGCCTTGTCGTCATATCCGTCAAAGTCGGTGGTCAACTTGCCGGCAACACCAAAGGAAGTATCCAGGGAGCCATCCACATTCAAACGCGTCAGCGCGAAATCACCATTGGTGAGATATATCGACTGCGCAATGCCTGCGATCAGGATCTTGTCATCGGACTGGATAGCCAGAGCATTCGAAAAGTCATTGGGACCAAAATCAATCTTGACCAGGCCACCGTCCCCGAACCCGCTATCCAGTGAACCATTTTGACTGTAGCGCGCTATTGCAAAGTCATTTCCCGAAATGTTGTGGTTGGATGCCGATACCAGCACCATGTTGTCATCCTGGACTGCGACGCTGGCTGATCCGGCGCCGGTATACATCGCGGCATTCGTCAGCATGCCGTCTTGATCAAACGTACTGTCCAGCGTTCCATCCGGGTTGTAGCGGGTAAGCAAAACTGCGTCCGTCATATTGCCCGCCACAACAACCTTGCCATTGACCTCGAGGCCAATATCCTGTGCCGTCGGCTGATTGTAATAATCGAAACCCGGAGTACCGATGAATGGGGTGTACCTTGTGCCGCCTTCGGCAAAGCCAGTGACAACCGCCCCGTCAGCATTGAAGGCCGTCACATTCCAATTGCTGTTGAAGATGTTGCTGCCGCCAAACTGCTCCAGAAAGATTTGCCCATTGGCGTCGATGACGTGACGTCCACCTGCACTGCCAACGGACGCACTCGGCGAGGAAACCAGACCGTCCCCAACAACGAATGTCGGCGCCGTATTGGGGGTAATAAAAACAAGATCCGCTGGAGTACTAATCAGGTTGATGTCAGAACCCGACACTGATTGCCCCCCCATGCTGACCGTAAGGCTTGCACCTTCTGCGATCAGGCTGCCGGCACTGATTGTCGACACTGCCGGGGCCTGGCCACCGCTGAGATCAATGGAACCATTCAGCGTCAGGCTGCCCGGTGTACTGATGACAATGCTGTTGCCCGCGGCGACATTGCCACTATTGAGTGTCAAGTCTCCGGTGACCGTAATGGAAACATCCTGACCGGCCACGATTGACATCGGCCCGCCTAGGGACGTGGCACCAGCAGTAATGGAAACATTTTTGGGTGCCGAAATTGAAACGTCGCCGAGAGTCAATGAACCCGGCACATCAATGACGAGATTTTCAACATTGCTTACCGAAAAGTTGAATCCTGAACCCGTGATGCTGCCATTCGCGGAATCCAGCAGCGCGTGCAGGTTAGACAGATTCGACCATTCCAGCCCCTGCAACACGATGGTGTCATTGCCCTCGCCGCCGTCAATGACGCCACCATTTGAGACGAGGCTGGCGAGGTTCAGATAAATCCGGTCGTTCCCCGCACCTGACGAGATGGTATCGGTGCCGCCATTTGCAACGATGTCATCGTCACCGCTACCACCGTTCAGTGCGTCATCGCCTACCGTTCCGCTGATCGTCGCCATCCGCTGGAGTTCTCTCTTTTCTTGGTGTGATCAGGGGCAACGCTGACTGGTAGCAAACCGTCGATATGCCTTGGATTTTTTGGTCAACGCTGATTTTATAGGTATAAGTCGTTCAAACCAAAGGACATGTCGACCGAAATGCGACAAATATGTCAAGGATTGCGAATTCGACCCAATAATCGACAAACCGGCTCTGCGTCATGCTGACAAGCATGACGAGTTACGCATTTGAAAACGATTTATGGAGATCGGCTTAAACTGCAAAAATGCTGACCACATCCGAAATCATTACCGGCAGTCGTCACGCTGCCCTGTCTGGCGAAATCGTTATATGACCAAGAAAAAGCACTTCGTCGTTGTGGCATGGGGATCGATGGGAGACATTCATCCCCTGTTGGGGCTCTCACGCGCACTGAAGGCCCGTGGCCACCGCGTTACCTTCGTCACCAACGAAGCCTTTAACGACATGGCCGTCGAAGCCGGCCTTGAATTCCATTCGGTGGGTACGCTGGCAGAGGCAGAGGACACCCTCGGCAACAACGATTTGTGGCATCCCCGCAAGGGCTTCGAAGTGGTCTGGCGCAGTTGTGTGGAAGTGCAAAAGCGCATGCTCGGTTTCATTCTGAGTCAGGTGGATGCTGGTGATCTGGTCATCATTGCCCACCCGCTCGGGCTGCCAGCGGCCATTACGGCACGAGACAGTATTCCCGGCCTCAAGGTGTTTTCGACCTGGCTGGCACCCAACAACCTTCGTACCTGCGAAGACCCATTGTTCGTCGGCCCACAGCGTATCCCGGGCTGGGTTCCACACGCGGTTCGGCGTTGGCTGTGGCGTCGGGTTGATGCAGACATTCTCGATCCGCTGACCTTGCCTGACATCAATGCGTTACGGGCTTCGCGGCAATTGCCGTCGATGGCCCATTACGCCAATCTGCTTTATGACGCACCGGACCATGCGGTGACACTTTTCCCATCCTGGTTTGGCAAACGCATGCCGGACTGGCCATCCAATATGCTGAGCGGCGACTTTCTGCTCTACGACGGTCTTGCTCAAAAGCCTCTGGGTGAAGACGTGCAGCAATTCCTGAATGCGGGCTCAGCCCCGATCGTGTTTACCTTTGGCAGTGCCATGCAGCACGCGGGCAAGGCCTTTCGTGCTTCGCTGGATGCCTGTCGACGTCTTGACCGGCGCGGTATATTCCTGACCTTGTTCAAGGAACAGATCCCTGATGGCCTGCCATCGACGGTCGCCTGGTTTGAATACGCCCCCTTCAGCCACCTGCTGCCCCATGCGGCAGCAGTAGTGCATCACGGCGGGATCGGCAGCACCGCCGAAGCATTGCGAGCCGGCATACCGCAGATCGTGGTGCCAATGGCCCATGACCAGTTTGACAACGGCGCACGGGTCAAGGCGCTTGGGGTTGGCAATTGCATCGCACGGAGTCGCTACCGTGCCGGATACCTCACCCGAACGCTGGCCGAATTATTGGGTTCTGCAGACGTTATCTCCAGATGTCGCGAGGTTTCGCTACATTTTGGTGACCCAGACCCGGCGGGCTCGTTGGCTGCCCTCGTCGAACAAAAGCTGTAAAGGCACCGATACAGGGCATACCTGGCATCACGACATTTTTGTCACAAGTTTCGATTTGGCCCCAAATAGTGCTTGCATGCCGCATATCCTTACCGTATGCTCGCGCGCAGCAGTCGATTCAAGGTATTGCTGTACGGTTTCACCGCGCCATAAAGACGCTGTATTTCCAGTCCTGCGACGTTTCTTGATTTCAATTGCACCTGAGCATTCGCTCGATTTTTTATTTATTTCAAGGAAATTAGCATGTCAACTGGTACCGTCAAGTGGTTCAACGATGCAAAGGGTTTCGGCTTCATCACTCCTGATGATGGCGGCGAAGATCTGTTTGCGCACTTCTCCGAAATTCAATCCAGCGGTTTCAAGTCGCTGCAAGAAGGCCAAAAAGTCAGCTTCGAAATCAAGCAAGGCCCCAAGGGCAAGCAAGCTGCTGCAATCAAGCCTGTCTAATCCAGGTTTTTGCATCACCTGATAAAACCGCAGCCTAGGCTGCGGTTTTTATTTGTGCTCCGCCACGATCATGAATTCTGGCTGATGGTCAATTGCCATCATGCAAACTTGCCGGATACTTTCGCAGCAAGTCGGCAAAGTCATCGGCACTCATCGGCCGTGCAAAGAAATAGCCTTGAGCAAAATCGCAGCCGGCCTGTTTCAGCAATTGGCACTGCTCTTCACTTTCGACGCCTTCCGCCACCACGCGCAGCCCCAACTGCCGGCCCATCACGATGATGGTCTTCACCAGCGCCAGATCGCTTGGGTTGCTGGCCATGTCGCGAACAAATGACTGGTCAATCTTCAGAAAATCGATATCGAAGCGTTTCAGGTAGGACAGCGATGAATATCCAATGCCGAAATCGTCAATCGCCACATTGATGCCTGCATTCCTGAAATCCAGCAGCAAGGCAGATATGTGCGGATCGGCGCCCATCAGCACTCCTTCGGTAATTTCCAGCGTCACATTCTGACCATTAAGCCCCAATGCACCGAGGCAGGAGAGCCAGTCGTGACAACCGTTCATGGCATGGCACTGTACCGGCGAGACATTGACGCTGACCTGAAAGCTTTCGCCAATCTGTGACGAAAAACGCGAGGCAGCAAGTGCAGCCTCGCGAAAGACCCAATCGCCGATGTCAACAATCAGCCCGGTCTCCTCTGCTCGCGGAATGAACTGTGCCGGACTGATCAAGCCCTGATTGGGATGTCGCCAGCGTATCAGCGCCTCGGCCTTGAGTATCCGCCGGGTCGCAAGATCGACAATTGGCTGGTAGTGCAACTCGAACTCGCCACCCACCAAGGCCTGATGCAGATCATTGCCGATCTGGACGCGTGTCTGGACTTCCGTCTGTGTCGCGCTGGTGAAATAACGGAATCGATTGCGGCCTGCACTTTTGGCCGAGTACATGGCCAGATCCGCATTCTTCAGCAACTCATCCGTATTCCCCGAATCACCCGGATACACCGTTATGCCGATGCTGACCGTGACATGCGCGACATCGTCGCCAAGCTGAAACGGTTCCACGATTCTTGCAATGATGTCCTTTGCGACACGTTCAATGCTCTGGCTGTCCTCGATCTCGGAGAGGATGACGGTAAATTCATCACCGCCCAACCGGGCCAGGGAGTCGGTATCGCGGATACAGGCACTGATACGCCTCGCGGCCTCTATCAACAGCCTGTCACCCGCGTCGTGTCCCAGACTGTCATTGACCTCCTTGAACCGATCAAGATCGAGAAACAGCAAGCCGACCGACAAACCCGCCCGGTGGGCCTTCTTGATTTCCTGCTCCAGTCGATCACGAAACAGACGGCGATTGGGCAATCCGATCAGGGGATCAAAATTGGCCTGCTTCCAGATCAACTCATCCGCGCGTTTTTGCTCCGTAATGTCTGACAGCAGTATGATTTTTCGATATACGCCGCCATCGGCACCGAATATCGAATTGATCGCGACGCGTCCGGCATAGCGCTCGCCATTCTTTCTGGTACTCCACAACTCGCCTTGCCACTTGCCCGTGGCAAGCACCGAGTCAGTCATCTGCTTGTAGGCATCGACGTCGCGGACGTCGTGTGCGATGAAGTCCATACGCCTGCCCAGCATCTCACCTTCGCTGAAACCGGTAATGCCGGTAACGGCGGAATTGATCGCGATCACCTTGTCTTCAGCATCCGTGACGACCATCGCCTCGCTGCTGTTCTGGTACACCAGCGCTGCCTGCTCCAGTTGCTCCTGCAAACCAACGCGCTCAATGGCCAACCCTACAATGTTGGCAACTGCCTCTATCAACTCTATGTCATCAGCATCGGGGGTGCACGGCTCGCGACGATAGATCGCAAATGCACCGAGCACTTTTCCCGCCGATGAAATAATGGGTTGTGACCAACAGGAAAGCAGGTCTGCCTCTCGGGCGAGATCACGAAAAGCATCCCACAGCGGATTGGTACGAATGTCTTCAACGACCACCCGTTCGCGCGTAAACGCTGCCGTTCCACAACTTCCGCCAACAGGGCCGATCGACATGCCATTAATGGCCTGGTTGTAAAAGTCTGGCAGGCTTGGTGCGGCACCGGACAGGAGTCGATCACCCGCACCATCCGTCAGCAGAATGCTGCAGATCATGGTCGAATCTTCAGTTTCTACACCAAGCACAATCGTGGTCAATATTTCGGAAAGCGTCGCCCCGTGCGCCAGTTGTTCCATCACCCTGTTTCTGTACTCTGAACCTCGTTCGCTTTTGAAGGCCGTCAGCATTGCCGTCGATACGCGATGCGCCAGCAGCAACATCGCAACCATGTACAACACCGACACAGCGGCAAGAGCGTAGTGGATTGAATCACCAACAGTGCAAAGGTGAAAGATGAGAGGTAGCATCACCGCAGCAACAAAAGCGCGGTAGCAGCTTGGCACCGAGGCCATGCTGGTAATGCCGCCCGTTGATATCCCCATCAGTATGATGATGGCGAACGTCTGCTGGAGCGGCTCCATGACGGCCAGGAAGAAGTAGGGTAACAACCCCCAGACAAGGCCTGAGTCGACGGCAAGCACGGTGAACGCATTTACCCAGACTTGGCAACGCTCGGCGCCCGGCTTTACTTGTCTGTAGCACCACACCAGAAGACCGCGCATCACCAGGATGGCGGTGTTGACTTCAAGCCAGCCCAATAGCAGGGAACGAGGGGCAGAGCTCCACATCGCACCAGCAAAGATGCAGGCGACAAGGAAGGAAACGAACATGGCAAACGGTGCCTGCTTGAACAGGACATCCGCATTGGCTGCATCTGTCGAATACGATTTTCTTTTTTTCATGCCATCCCTGATGTTGCGCACCCGTTGCTGCTTTCGGGGCTTCAGCAATTTGCCGAATGAATATATTGCCTGCAAGAATCAATGGTACCAAGACGGCCTTTTGCTTGCCATTTAAAGTGAGTTGGCGACTCGCACGACACGCCCGTCTGCCAGCCCTTCTGCTCTATAATTTCGCCTGAAAATCAGGGGGTTTGGCCCTTATTGATTGATCAATCCCTAACAGTCACAAGGAACTCGCATGGAACGCGAATCGATGGAATTCGACGTGGTAATTGTTGGTGGCGGCCCGGCCGGGCTTGCGACCGCGATTCGCCTCAAACAAATCAATGCCGACATCAACGTTTGCCTGATCGAGAAAGGCGCCGAAATTGGCGCGCACATCCTCTCTGGTGCGGTGATGGATCCGCGTTCGATCACTGAGCTGATCCCCGACTGGAAGGAACAGGGTGCCCCCCTCAACCAACCGGTGAGTGGCGACGATCTGCTGATCCTCAACGCCACCGGTGCCAAGCGAATTCCCGATTTTCTCGTGCCGCGCAACTTTCATAACCATGGCAACTATGTGATCAGTCTCGGCCAGGTCGCGCGCTGGCTCGGCCAGCAGGCAGAAGCACTGGGCGTCGAAATCTATCCCGGCTTTGCCGGCGCCGAAATTCTGTTTGACGACAACGGTGCCGTGCGCGGGGTCGCCACCGGCGACATGGGCGTTGGTCGCGATGGTCAGCCCACCGATGCCTACGCCCGCGGCATGGAGTTGCTCGCCAAGTACACCATCTTCGCCGAGGGTGCCCGTGGCCATCTCGGCAAGCAGTTGCTGGCAAAGTACAAGCTGACGGATGGCAAGGATCCGCAAACCTACGCCATCGGGATCAAGGAATTGTGGGAAATCGAACCCGCCAAGGCCAAGCCCGGGCTCGTGGTGCATACGTCCGGCTGGCCGATCGAGGACGACACCTTTGCCGGTGGCTTCCTCTACCACCTTGAAGACAACAAGGTCACGCTTGGCTATGTAGTCGGTCTCGACTACAAGAACCCCTGGCTCAGCCCCTTCGAGGAAATGCAGCGCTGGAAGACTCACCCCTCGATCAAGGCCCATATCGAGGGCGGCAAGCGCCTCTCCTATGGCGCTCGCGCCATCAACAACGGCACGCCGCAGGCGCTGCCCAAGACCGTGTTCCCTGGCGGTGCGCTGGTCGGTTGCGACGCCGGCTACATGAACGCCGCCCGCATCAAGGGTAGCCATGCCGCCATCAAGTCCGGCATGCTGTGCGCTGAAGCACTGGCCGAGGCACTCGCTGCCGGTCGTTCGAGCGACGAACTCACGGCCTACCCGGAGGCCTTCGAAAAGAGCTGGCTCAAGGACGAACTCGATCAACAACGCAATTTCAAGCTCTGGTTCAAGAAGGGTTCGCTGATCGGCGAACTGATGACCGGTATCGAACAGTGGTTCTTGCCCAAGATCGGCATCAAGAGCCCGCCCTGGACCCTGCACGGCAGCAAGCCCGACCACTTGTCGCTGCTGCCGGCTGCGCAATGTCCGAAGATCGAATACCCCAAGCCCGATGGCGTCATTACCTTTGACCGGCTCTCGTCGGTTTTCATGTCGAATACCAACCATGAAGAGAACGAACCCTGTCATCTGACGCTGAAAGATGCCTCGGTGCCGATTTCGGTCAATCTGGCGCAGTACGAGGCGCCCGAGCAACGTTACTGCCCTGCCGGCGTGTACGAGATTGTTCGTCTGGAAGGTACCGAACCGCGACTGCAGATCAACGCGCAGAACTGCGTGCACTGCAAGACCTGCGATATCAAGGACCCGACGCAGAACATCAACTGGGTGGTTCCGCAGGGTGGCGAAGGCCCTCTGTACGGCAGCATGTAGGCCATATGCTGGGACCAACGTACCACTACGGAGAGGGTATCCACGTTGTCGACTCCGGCTACGACCACGCCGAATTCGACGCCATTCATCTGATCATCGAACAGGGACGCATTGCCGTGGTGGATACCGCGGTCAATGCCTCGATCCCGCATCTGCTGGCGGAAATCGTCAGGCTCGGTTTCACGCCGGATTGCGTCGACTACGTGATTCTGACCCACGTGCACCTTGACCACGCCGGCGGTGCCGGGCAATTGATGAACACCCTGCCGGAAGCACGTCTGGTCGTGCATCCACGCGGGGCACGGCACATGATCGATCCGTCGAAACTGGTCACCGCCACCTACGACGTGTACGGCAAGGAAAACGCCATCCGCAAGTACGGTGACATCCTGCCCGTCGCGGCCGAACGTGTCATTGAAGCCGGCCATGAGACAACTGTCAGCCTTGCCGGCCGCGAACTGCTTCTCCTTGATACACCCGGACATGCCAGGCACCACATCTGCATCCGCGACGCTCGCACCGGGCATCTATTCACCGGTGACACCTTCGGCCTGGCCTATCGGGAGTTCAACGCCAATGGCCGCCAGTACATCTACCCGACAACCTCACCCAGCCAGTTCGATCCTGTCGCGCTGCACGCCTCGGTCGACATGATCGCCGGATGGAAACCGGAGGCGGTCTACGTCACCCACTACAGCCAGGTGCGTGAAGTATCGAGAATCGCTGCCGACATGCATCGGCTGATTGATGCCCAGCTTGAGCTGGCTCTGCGCGAGCGGAATGCCGGCCACGAGCGCCATCAACGCATCGTGGCGGCACTCAATGGTCTGGTCAAAGCCGAAGCCGCGAGCCAGAACTGGGGCCTTCAAAACGACGACGCCTGCAAGATACTTGCAGGCGACATCGAACTTAATGCACAGGGCATGGAGATCTGGCTGGACAGCCAGATCTGACCGACAAGAGTTATCTCTTTGTCGGCGCAACGGGAACGATCTTTTCCTCTTTTTCACGCACCAGCGCCATACCCTGCTTCCATTTGGCCTTGATGCGTTCGCCCTCGTCGTGCAAGGCGGTGGTCAACTGCACCGAGTCCTGCGTCTGCTTGGCATCCATTTCGCCCTGCGTCACTGCCAGTGCAGACCACGCGTAGGCCAGAACCTCGTCCTTGGTAACGCCCTCACCCTTCGCATACATGGCACCAAGCAAGGCCTGTCCCTTGGCGTAGCCATTACTCGCCGATTGCTTGATCAGGTCTGCAGCGCGTACGGCATCCTTTGGTACACCTTCGCCGCGAACATACATCTGCCCCAAGCGAAACTGCGCTTTGGCAGTACCCTTTTCTGCCGCCTTGCGGAAAAGATCGGCAGCGCGGGTGGAGTCCTTCGGAATGCCATCACCATTGGCAAAAATTTCCGCCAACACGACCTGCGCTTCCGTATCGCCTGCCTCTGCCTTCTTGATCAGTTCGTCAATCTTCCTGGCCACCGGCAACTCCTGTGAAACTTCACTGGCCGGCGCTTCGGTTTTCTTGTTGCATCCTGCCAACGGCAAGGCAACTGTCAGGGCAACCGCCAAAACACTCAAAGCTGTTTTTTTCATTCTCGACTCCGTTGTATTGTTGATCTTGCACTAAATTCGTTTCGCACTATACACGCCCGCCACTTCACCAAGAAGTGCCAGGATGCGCTGCAATGCGGCGGTTGACGCGATCTCGATGGTGAAGCTCATCCGCGCCGTCGCGTCCTTCCGCGATGTGGTCTTGACCGCGGTGACGTTGATCTTTTCACGCGATAACAGCTCCGATATGTCGCGCAGCAGGCCCTGCCGGTCCTGCGCCTCAACCTGCACATCAATCGCGTACACTCCGTCCGTGGCCGTGCCCCACTCGGCGGCAATCACCCGCTCCGGATGGCGGCTGGCCAGATGACGGAAATTGATGCATTCATTGCGGTGGATGGAAACGCCGCGACCACGCGTGACGAAGCCGAGAATGGCGTCAGGCGGCGCCGGCTTGCAGCAACGCCCCAGTTGCGTCAGCAACTTGTCGACACCAACCACCAGCACCTGGCTCTCGCCAGCACGGCTTCGCCGCGTGATGACCGGCGGTGTCGGCTCCACTTCCTGCAGGTCGCTGCGAAGCGCCAGCTGTATCTGCCGTTGCCCCAACTCGCCATGCCCGGCAGCAACGAACATCGCTTCGACATTGCGGAAACCCAGCTTCGCCGACAAGGCTTCGAGGTTGGCCTGCGATTGCCCCTCGCGCTGTAATTCCCGCGTGACAAAGGCTCGCCCGTGCGCCTGTGTTTCGGCAGTTTCTTGCACCGCAAACCACTGCCTTACCTTGCGTTTGGCGCCCTGGGTGGCGAGATAGCCCTGGGTGGCGCTCAGCCAGTCCCGCGACGGGCCGCCTTCACGCACCGACACGATGTCGACGGTTTGTCCGTTCCTGAGTGGCTTGTTGAGTGGCCACATCTGGCCGTCGACGCGTGCACCACGGCAGCGATGCCCCAGGTCGGTGTGCAGACGATAGGCAAAATCCAGTGGCGTGGCGTTCTGCGGCAGGTCGACCACCCGGCCTTGCGGCGTCAGGACGTAGATCGTGTCGTCGAGCGCCGCACGCTTGAACTGTTCGACCCAGGGCGTTGAGTCAGTCACCTCGTCACGCCACGACACGAGTTGGCGCAGCAGCGCAATCTTGTTGTCGTAGCTGTTGTCGGCAATGGCGGTCTTGCCAACGGAACTCGTCTCCTTGTAGCGCCAATGCGCAGCAACACCCAGCTCGGCGTGCTGATTCATCTCCGCGGTCCGTATCTGCACTTCCAGCGAACCGCCGTCTTCGACCACCACGGCCGTATGCAGCGAACGGTAGTTGTTGCCCTTGGGCTGCGCGATGTAATCATCAAACTCGCCTTCAATCGGCGACCACAGGTGGTGGACAATGCCCAGCGCGGCATAGCAGTCACGCACCTCGGCGACGATGATGCGCAAAGCGCGCACGTCATACACCTCGTCGAAATCGAGCCGCTTGGCGCGCATCTTGTTCCAGATGCTGTAGATGTGTTTCGGCCGGCCGATCACCTCGGCGTCAATTCCGACGTTGGCCAGCTCGCTTCTGAGGCGGACGATGGCGTCGGCAATGAATCGCTCGCGTTCGATACGCCGCTGATCCAGCATCTTCGCGATGCGCTTGTAGGTCTCGGGTTCCAGCAAGCGGAAGGAAAGGTCTTCGAGCTCCCACTTGAACTGCCATACCCCGAGCCGATTGGCGAGCGGTGCATAAATGTCGAGGCTCTCGCGGGCGAATTCCTGACCTTGTGTGACTTTCTGGTCCACCAGCCAGCGCAGTGTCTGCGTTCGCGAGGCAAGCCTGATCAGCACCACGCGAATGTCCGCCACCATCGCCAGCATCATCTTGCGCAGGATTTCGGTCTGCTGCTCGGCACCGGAATTTCTCGTCAGCAATCGCAAAGGCGCCAGACGCTCCAGCCCGGTCACCAGATCAACCACCGTCGTACCATGGTCAGCCAGCAGCGCCTCGCGGTAGTCGGGAAGGTCGTCAGCAATGTCGAACAACAATGCAGCGACACGGGTGTCGAGGTCAAGATTGAGTGCCGCGAGGATGACAGCCATTGCCTGGGCATGCGGCAACACCAATTCGCCGGTGCCGAGCTTGCGATCAGCATAAAGCGCAACGGCCCGGTTCCATGCCCGAAGCAGCCTGTCGCGTGCTTCGTCGTCCAGGCCGATCGCGGCGAGATCGAATGTCTCCTGGCCTGCAGCTCCCTCAAGCGGAAGCGAATGGACGACCGACACCATGGCCTGGTGTGCTGCTACCCCACGAACTTCCGCGCATTGCGAAAGATCTGCAGCCATGGCGAAGACTCAGCCTGATCGGCCGGATGCCAGGACATCTGCACCGTGCGGAAAATCCGCTCCGGGTGCGGCATCATGATGGTGAACCGGCCATCAGCCGTCGTCACGCCGGTAATCCCGTCGGGAGAACCGTTGGGATTAAACGGGTAAGTGATGGCCTTGGCACCATAATTGTCGATGTAGCGCAGCGCAACCGCCGCCTTGTCCTTGCTGTTGTCAACAAACACGGCACGACCTTCACCGTGGGACACCACCACCGGCAGCTTCGAGCCGACCATGCCCTTGAAGAAGATCGATGGCGAATCCGGAACCTCTACCATCACAAAGCGTGCCTCGAACTGCTCGCTGCGATTGCGATGGAAGGTCGGCCAGTGCTCTGCGCGCGGAATGATCGGCGCCAGGTTGCTCATCATCTGGCAGCCATTGCATACCCCCAGCGCAAAGCTGTCGGGGCGACTGAAGAAGGCAGCAAACTCGTCGCGCAGCTTCGCATTGAACAAGATCGACTTGGCCCAGCCCTGCCCGGCACCCAGTACATCGCCATAGGAAAAACCGCCGCAGGCGACGAGGCCGGCAACGTCAGCCAGTTTCACCCGGCCATTCTGGAGGTCCGACATGTGCACGTCGATGCTGGCAAACCCGGCCTTGTCAAAGGCCGCGGCCATTTCGACATGACCATTCACGCCCTGCTCGCGCAATATTGCCATCCGTGGCTTGGCGCCCGTTGCGACAAAGGGAGCCTCCAGCGTGAAAGCAAGCTTCACTGAAAGCCCCGGATCACCGGCATCCGCCAACGCATCAAACGCTTCCTTGACGCAGGCAGGGTCATCACGCAGCTTTGCCACCTGGTAACTGACTTCGCTCCACGCCTGTTGCAGCTCGGTGCGACGACCGGCGAACACCGGCTTGGCATTGCGCAAGACGCGTACTTCATCGTGCGCGTTGAGGTTGCCGACCAGATGCGAGCAGGCGCCGAGGCCGGCGTCACGCAATACCTGCATCACGGCCGTGCGCTCATCGCGCCGAATCTGGATCACCGCGCCCAGCTCTTCATTGAACAGTACGCTGATCATGCGGTCACGCATGCGGCCCTCGACGATCTGCGGCGAACGCTCATAGCCATCGATATCGTTCATCAGCGGATCGAAGCACAACGCATCCAGGTTGAGCGAGACGCCGACATGGCCAGCAAAACTCATTTCGCAGATGGTCGCGAACAGGCCGCCATCCGAACGATCATGATAGGCGAGGATGTGGCCATCGCGATTGAGCTGCTGCACGCTGGTGAAAAAAGCCTTGAGCATTGCAGCATCAATGTCGGGCGCGGCATTGTCGGTTGCGCCATATACCTGCGCCAGCGCCGAAGCACCAAGGCGATTGCGGCCCTGGCCGAGATCGATCAGCAGCAGCTCGGTTTCCGGACCCGCATGACCGGCATTGCTGTCACGCTGCAATTGCGGCGTCAGTGTCTTGCGGATGTCGGCACAAGGCGCGAAGGCGGTGACGATCAGCGACAACGGCGCAGTCACCTGCTTGCTGATGTTGCCAGACTCGCCCTTGTCGTCCCATTTGGTCCGCATCGACAGCGAATCCTTGCCGACCGGGATGCTGATGCCCAGCTGCGGGCAGAGCTCCATGCCGACGGCCTTCACCGTATCGAACAGCGCCGCATCTTCGTTGCCATGACCGGCGGCGGCCATCCAGTTTGCCGAGAGCTTGACCTTGCCCAAGCTGCCGATGTCGGCAGCCGCGAGATTGGTGATTGCCTCGCCAACGGCCATGCGACCCGACGCCGGCCCATCGATCAAGGCCAGCGGCGTGCGCTCGCCCATCGCAAAGGCTTCACCAACAAAGGTGTCGAAACCCATTGCCGTCACGGCCACATCAGCCACCGGCACCTGCCACGGCCCGACCATCTGGTCGCGTGCTGTCATGCCGCCAACGCTGCGGTCACCAATGGTGATCAGAAAGTTCTTCGAGGCCACGCTGGGCAGGCGCAAGACGCGCCACGCCGCTTCCTTCAGCTCGATCGATTCAATGTCCAGTGCCGGCAGCTCGGCCTTTACGCGAGTGGCGTCGCGATGCACGCGCGGCGCCTTACCCAGCAGCACTTCCATTGGCATGTCGACGGGCAGATTGCCGAAGTAATCATCCTTCACCTGCAACACGCGCCCTTCGGTCGCTTCGCCGATAACAGCAAACGGGCAACGCTCGCGTTCGCACATGGCGCGAAAATCATCAAGCCGCTGTGGCGCGATCGCCAGCACATAGCGCTCCTGCGCTTCGTTGCTCCAGATTTCGCGCGGCGACATGCCGGGCTCTTCGGACGGCAGTGCACGCAGGTCAAACTTCGCACCACGCCCGGCGCCATCGGCCAGTTCGGGCATGGCATTGGAGATGCCGCCGGCGCCAACATCGTGAATTGCGAGTATTGGGTTGGCCTCGCCCAACTGCCAGCAGCGATCGATGACTTCCTGCGCGCGCCGCTGAATCTCCGGGTTGCCGCGCTGCACCGAAGCGAAATCGAGATCGGCGGTATTGCTGCCCGTCGCCATCGACGACGCCGCACCACCGCCCAGTCCGATCAGCATGCCGGGTCCGCCAAGCTGGATCAGCAAGGTGCCGGCAGGAAATTCGATCTTGAACGAGTCGCGTGCGGCAATGTTGCCAACGCCGCCGGCAATCATGATCGGCTTGTGATAGCCGCGCATTTCTCCGCCAACCTGCTGCTCGAACGTGCGGAAATAACCCGCGAGGTTGGGCCTGCCGAATTCGTTGTTGAAAGCCGCCGCCCCGATCGGCCCTTCGATCATGATGTCAAGCGCCGACGCGATGCGGTCCGGCTTGCCATAGGAAGACTCCCACGGTTGCCCGTAGTTGGGAATGCGCAGGTCGGAAACCGAAAAGCCGCACAGCCCAGCCTTGGGCTTGGAACCGCGCCCGGTCGCGCCCTCGTCGCGAATCTCGCCGCCGGAACCGGTGGCGGCCCCCGCAAACGGTGAAATCGCCGTCGGATGGTTATGCGTCTCCACCTTGGCGAGGATGTGCGTGGTTTCCTGCCGCCAGTCGTAGTTGCCGGCCGCATCGGGATAAAAGCGCCGGATGTCGGCCCCCTCGATCACCGAGGCATTGTCGGAATAGGCGACCACAGTGCCTTGCGGGCTGGCCTTGTGGCTTTCGCGAATCATGCCGAACAGGGAGTGCAACTGATCCTGGCCATCGATGGTCCAGCTCGCATTGAATATCTTGTGGCGGCAATGTTCCGAATTCGCTTGCGCAAACATCATCAGCTCGACATCGGTCGGGTTGCGCTGGAGGCGGGCGAAGTTGTCGATCAGGTAATCAATCTCGTCGTCCGAGAGCGCCAGGCCAAGTTCCACATTCGCCTGTACCAATGCTGCGCGTCCGCCGCCGAGAATGTCGACACTCATCAATGGCTGTGGCGCGACATGATGAAACAGCGCGTCAGCCTTCTCGATCGATTCGAACACCGACTCGGTCATGCGATCGTGCAATCGGGCGGCAATGGCATCGCGATCAAGTGATTTGCCGCCGATGAAAAAGGAAGTGCCGCGCTCGATGCGGCGAATCGAGGCGAAACCGCACTGACGGGCAATGTCGGTCGCCTTGGAAGACCAGGGCGAGATGGTGCCGACGCGTGGCGTTACCAGGATCAAGTCGCCTTGCGGCTCGGCAGGCAATGTCGCCGGAATGCCAAGCAGATCCTTCAGCCTTGAGGTCTCGTCCGCACCCAGGGCAGTTTCAAGCTCGATGAAATAGACATGTTCGGCACTGAACGTGCTGATCGTCGCGGCTGCATGACGCAGGCTTGCCTGCAGGCGGCCGAGACGGGAAGTGGAAAAAGCGGCAACGCCGCGCAGCTTCAGGATTTCGGCCATGGGGAGAAAAGACGTAAAAACAGGCATTCGCGAAGTGCCGATTATACCTGCCACCATCACCCCGACCGGGGCAGCGACTGGGGCAGAAGAACGCCGCTTTTTCCGAGCCGCAAAAGCAAAAAACCGGAAAGGAACAAATGTTCGCTTTCCGGTTTTTGGCATTCTGGAGCGGGAGAAGAGTCTCGAACTCTCGACCTCAACCTTGGCAAGGTTGCGCTCTACCAACTGAGCTACTCCCGCAGAGAGCTGCGCATTATAGCGACAGATAAATCGCTGTCAATCACTTCTCGCGATGATTTCGGGCAGTGCTTTCTGGATGTAATACACCATGGATACCAATGTCAGCAAAACCGCAAGATGCAACAACCAGCGTCCCAGCAGCAAGGTATCAATCGGCCCGATCGGGGCAGTGAACAACAGCAGCGGAATGGCCACCATCTGCAGCGCGGTTTTCAGCTTGCCAACAAACGAAACGGCAATACTTTTTGATGCACCGATTTTCGCCATCCATTCACGCAATGCCGAAATGGTGATTTCGCGACCGATGATGATGAAGGCGGCAATCGCATCGGCACGTCCCAGCTGCACCAGCACCACCAATGCTGCCGCGACCATCAGCTTGTCCGCAACAGGATCGAGAAACGCACCAAAAGCCGTGGTCTGGTTCCACTTGCGCGCCAGCCAGCCATCAAACCAGTCCGTAATGGCGGCGGCGATGAAAATGACGGTGGCGGCGAGGTTCTGCTGCGGAATCGTCAGCCAATGCTCCGGCAGATAGAGCACCCCGACGAACAACGGGATTAGCACAATGCGCGCCCAGGTCAGCAAGGTCGGTATGTTCAGTGGCATTTTTTCAACCAGAAAAACCTGTTGCCACAGAGGGCACAGAGCGCACAGAGGAAAAACGAACCAGCAATCCTGTTTCCAGGCCGGTTTTCTCTGTGGCCTCTGTGAACTCTGTGGCTGCTTTTTGCATTCCGTTTATCCGTGCAGTTCCCGAAAAATTTCTTCCGCCAGTTTCTTGCTGATACCGCCGACACGGCAGATATCCTGCACCGTCGCTGCCTTTACACCGTCCAGTCCGCCAAAAAACGCCAGCAATTTGCGCCGCCTTGCCGGGCCGACACCGTTGATGTTCTCCAGCCCTGATCTGCCCCGCACCTTCGCTCGTCGCGCCCGGTGGCCAGTGATGGCAAAACGGTGCGCTTCGTCGCGGATTTCCTGAATCAAATGGAAGCCCGCGTTGTTCTGGGCCAATTGTAGTGGCTCGGGTCGGCCGTGAACAAACAATGTCTCCAGGCCGGGCTTGCGCTCTTCCCCTTTTGCAACACCCATGCTGAGCAGATATCCCAGCCCCAGCTCGTCCAGCACCCCGCGCGCAATGCCGTGCTGGCCCTTGCCACCATCAATCAGGATCAGGTCGGGCGCGACCGCATCACCAGACGCCACCTTGCCGTAGCGCCGTTCCAGCGCCTGCTTCATTGCCGCATAGTCATCGCCCGGTGTGATGTCGGCAATGTTGAAGCGGCGATATTCGCTTTTTTTCATTGCGCCGTCGACGCACACCACGCAGGAAGCGACCGTACCCTCGCCCATGGTGTGGCTGATGTCGAAACATTCAATGCGGCGCGGCGGTTCGGCAAGTTCC
>CANJXH010000042.1 GCA_947478755.1 Betaproteobacteria bacterium
CCAAGCCGCACTATGTCGACGCGCATGGAAAGTCTTTGCCGGAGGGGACCGACAGCGCGCGGATTGCCTATTCCGATTACATCATCGCGCTGCGTCCGGGTATTCGGTATCAGCCACACCCGGCCTTTGCCAGGATGCCGGATGGAAGCTATACCTATCACCAACTGTCTGGTACCGAACTCTCGGGCAAAAACGTACTGGCAGATTTTCTTCAGCGCGACACGCGTGAGCTTACCGCGGAGGACTACGTTTACGAAATCAAACGGTTGGCGCACCCGCATCTGCATTCGCCCATTCTTGGGTTGATGTCGGAGTACATCGTCGGACTGAATGAACTGGCAAGGCAATTGCAGAAGAAGCGGGGCGAGGCATGGATCGACCTGCGCGAATATCCGTTGTCCGGTGTGCAGGTCATCGACAAATACCATTATCGGATTCGCATCAAGGGCAAGTATCCGCAATTCGTCTATTGGCTGACCATGCCATTTTTCGCGCCAGTGCCGTGGGAAGCGGACAAGTTCCACAGTCAACCAGGGATGGTGGAAAAGAACCTCACACTTGACTGGTATCCCATTGGTACCGGGCCGTACATGTTGACCGAGAACGATCCCAATTCGAGGATGGTTCTGCAACGGAACCCCAATTATCATGGCGAAACCTTCCCCTGCGAAGGTGAGCCTTCTGATCGTTCAGACGGGCTTTTGGCTGATTGCGGCAAGGCACTACCGTTCATCGACAAGGCCATATTTACGCGCGAAAAAGAACAGATTCCGTTCTGGAACAAATTTCTTCAGGGCTATTACGATTTTTCCGGAATCTCGTCCGACTCCTATGATCAGGCCATTCAAACCGGCAGCAATGGCGAAACAAACCTGACCGAGGATATGCAAAAACGCGGCATTCAATTGGGTACCTCGGTGGGAACCTCAACGAATTACATGGGATTCAACTGGCTCGATCCGCAGTTGGGAGGAAGTAGCGAGCGGGCGCGCAAACTGCGGCAGGCCATTTCGATAGCCATCGATGAGGAAGAGTTCATTTCCATTTTCCTCAATGGCCGCGGCATCGTTGCCCAGGGACCGATTCCGCCCGGCATCTTCGGCTATCAGCAAGGTGAGGCAGGCATCAACGCGGATGTCTACGATTGGGTTGCCGGCAAGCCCCGGCGAAAACCGGTGTCCGAAGCCAAAAGACTGCTGGCCGAAGCCGGTTATCCAGATGGTCGCGACCGCCATACCGGAGAGCCATTGGTCATCAATCTGGACACGACTCTGAGCGGTGTTGGTGCCAAATCGCGCATTGACTGGCTGGCGAAGCAAATGCGCAAGATTGACCTGCAACTCGTGGTTCGCAGCACCGACTACAACCGGTTTCAGGAAAAGCTGTTGAAAGGCAATGCGCAGCTTTTCTATTTTGGATGGAACGCCGATTATCCTGATCCGGAAAATTTCCTGTTCCTGTTGTATGGACCCCAGGGTAAGGTCAAGACGCAGGGTGAGAACGCTTCCAACTACACAAGTTCCGAGTTTGACAAGCTGTTCGAGCAGATGCGCACAATGGACAATAGCCCGGCCAGGCTTGCGGTGATTGATCGCGCGGTCAGGCAGCTACGCCATGACTCACCCTGGATTTGGGGATTTCACCCAAAGGATTTCGCGCTGTATCACGCTTGGGTTTTCAACCGAAAGCCGCTCAAGGTTGGCAACAATACGCTCAAGTATCAGCGCATCGACAGTGCCTTGCGGGAGCAAAAGCGTCGGGAATGGAATCAACCATCGCTGTGGCCGCTCGCCGTGGTATTTCTGCTTGGCATTGCCGGTGTCGCCTATCGGCAGCGCAAAAGGCTTGTGCGGTAGCGGGCCAGTGATCGCCCCGAAGGGCCGGTTGCGGTTGTGCTACCTGTCTTCTTCCCAATGAAACTTGTGCAGTAATCGGTGCAGGATGGGTGCCAGCATCACCCCAACGACAATCAGAAACACCAGTCCCGCATACAGGGCGTAGAACCCGGCAAACAGTTTTCCGCCATCCGTGACCGGAGCGTTTACCGGGCCCATGCCGCCCAGCAGCATGGCGGCATTAAGAAAGGCATCACGCCATTCCAGTTTCTCGAAATAGGCATAGCCGGACATGCCGAAGAGGAGGGAAGCGAGCGCCAGAAGTGCTGAAACCAACGCATGCCACGCCATGCGATGCATGAAAGCCCGATGGGTCAGCGGTGGTACCTTGCGTGATTCATAGCTCATATATTCTGATTCAAGCGGGATAGTAGGGTCTGGTACTCATTGAGCTCCGGTGCTGCAAGGTTGCCGAGTTGTGGCGTCGGGTCTTCAGACATTGACTGCAACATACGCCGAAGCCTGCCGATTTGAGGCAGCATGACCCCCGCAAACAAAACGGTTTTCTCCTGCCCTATGAGAAGCGTGGGGAAGTTTTCGACATCAATCTGGCCGATTGTTTCGGCCTCGTTTTCGATGTCAATCCAGGCAAATCGGTGTTGGGGAAACTCATTGCTCAAGGCGTCGAATTCGACGCGATACGAACAGCACGTGTCGCACCACTCGGCGCAAAGGCAGGCAACCAGCAGGCTATTCATGGTTCAGATCGACAGGGCACGTGGAAGGTATGCGGTAAATGCACAGTGCATTGGTTGATTTTACGCCGAGCATCAACAATCTAGATTTGGCCCAAACATCGGCATTGGCTTGTGTCAGACTTTTCGTTATAATGCTGCCTCTTCAAAGCGCCCGTAGCTCATCTGGATAGAGTACTTGGCTACGAACCAAGGGGTAGGGAGTTCGAATCTCTCCGGGCGCACCAGTTTATTTGTAGTGGGAGGGGCTGCACAGAGTGCGGTTCCTCTGGTTGTAGCGGCTCAATCGGACTAAATCCGGCAGCCATTCCTAGTGAGGAATCAACATGGACGACACCGTTTTTTGTTATCACTGCCATGCCCGGCATTCGCGCGACGAAATGCGTCAGGTTGTTTCCAAGACCGGCAAGCGTTGGCGCTGTGTCAAAAGTATTGAGGCAGCCAAAAAGGACGTGAAGGCTCGCGAGGAGTTCGGGCGTCAGGTGACGGCCATGAACAAGTCCGAAGCCCAGGCCAAGATCAAGCATCTGCTGAATGCCGAAAGGGCGACCAAGAGCCGTTAGTAGCGGGTATCTTTGGTTGGCTTTAACGAATTGAAAAGGGGTTGGCATTTGCCAACCCCTTTTTGTTTTTTTCAAAAGTCCGGGCATGGTGCAACAATCCGGATTCTGATAACTCCATCGGTCGAGAGTCCAAATGTCTTTTCCGCAGAAGGTACGAATTGTCGAAGTGGGTCCGCGGGACGGCTTGCAAAGCGAAAAACAGATTGTTCCTGCCGCCGTCAAAATAGCCCTGATAGATCTCCTGTCCGACACGGGACTCGGGCAAATCGAAAGCACCGCCTTCGTTTCGGCCAAATGGGTACCTCAGATGGGTGACGCAGCCGAAGTCATGGCCGGGGTGCGGCGCGTGCCCGGTATTGTCTATTCTGTACTGACGCCAAACCTGAAGGGGTTTGAGGCGGCGATGGCCGCCGGAGTGCAAGAAGTGGCGATTTTTACTGCCGCATCGGAGGCTTTCACGCAAAAAAACACCAATTGCTCGATCGCAGAAAGCTTCGAAAGATTCAAGCCTGTTGTCGAAGCCGCGCTGGCAAATGGCATTCGCATTCGTGGCTATGTCTCCTGCGTAATTGGCTGTCCTTATCAGGGGACAGTTGATCCGCAGCTTGTTGCTGACCTGTCAGCCCGGCTATATGAATCAGGCTGCTATGAGGTGTCGCTGGGGGACACCATCGGCGTCGGTACGCCTGGTAAAACCCGTGAGCTTTTCGATGCGGTATCCCGCAAGGTGCCGGTCGACAAATTGGCCGGACATTTTCATGACACCTATGGGCAGGCGCTGGCCAATATTTATGCCTCGCTGGAACTGGGGGTTTCGGTATTTGATGCCTCGGTTGCCGG
The DNA here is from genome assembly GCA_947478755.1 of Betaproteobacteria bacterium. Taxonomy (GTDB): domain Bacteria; phylum Pseudomonadota; class Gammaproteobacteria; order Burkholderiales; family Rhodocyclaceae; genus Georgfuchsia. The sequence goes on from CANJXH010000042.1 coordinate 3,994, forward strand.
ATTGGGCGGGTGTCCTTATGCCCGCGGGGCAACTGGCAACGTGGCTACCGAGGACGTGGTGTACATGCTGAACGGCATGGGGATACAGACGGGCATTGACTTGGACAAACTGGTCGAGGCTGGCAACTACATATCAAGCGCAATCGGTCGAGACAATCAGTCAAGAGCCGCAAGGGCATTGACAAGCAAAAAGCGAGCGGCTTGACAGGCCGCCAGCGAAGGGATGCAATGTTCCAAAGGGTGCTTTGTCGTTGGAGCGCCATTCCTGAAAATCGCAGTTTTTCGTAACTGACCGGAGGACATCATGAAAACAATCCTGATCGCTGCTATTGCCTTGCTCTCGTTCAGCGCCATGGCCGCCAATTCAACCGCCAAATCGGAATACGACACGGCCAGGAAAGCGGCAGGACGGCAATATGCTGAAGACAAGAAACTCTGCGGCGAAGAAACAACTTCGAGCGCACGAATGCAGTGTTTGCGCGATGCCAAAGCCGAGTACAGCAAGGCCTTGTCAAGTTCAAAGCAGGCTTATGACAAGGCCCTGACGACCGCCGCTTCCAAATCGGCTGCTACTTCGACGGCATCAGACAAGGTTGCGGCAAGTGTTTGTGCCGAATGCGGAAAGGTGAGCAGTGTCAAGGTGGTCGAGAAAAAGGGCGAATCAACCCCGCTCGGCATGATTGCCGGCGGCGTCGCGGGTGCGGTCCTCGGTCATCAGGTAGGTGGCGGCAACGGCAAGAAGATTGCGACGCTGGCGGGTGCTGCGGGAGGTGCCTATGCCGGACACAAGGTCGAAGAAAACATGCGCGCGACCAAGTCATGGGACGTCAGCGTACATTTTGAAGATGGTAGTGATCGTATTTTCAACTTTGCTTCCGACCCCGGATTCGCCACAGGCGATGCGGTAAAGCTGTCCGGTAACAGCATCGCCAGGCGTTAGTCTATCAACTCGATTTCGCCATTGACCTGTATGGTGATCAAGCTGTCGCCACCTTCAACCGGCATCGGGGCCGCATCGGCTTTCATCATCGCAGCGACTGCGGCAGGATATGCTGGGCCCTGAATGCCGCCACTGACATTCATGGTGATGATCCGATAGTATTTCCTGAAATTGGCGGCGATCAACTTTGCCTTTGCCTGAAAGTTGTTCAAGGCTGCGAGCGTAGCCTCATCTTCTGCCTTTTTCCGCGTATCGGCAGCGGGTTGCGTGGATATCCGGTTCACCACCAGACCGTCTGGCATCTGGCCAAGAAGATTACCCATCTCCCCTAGATTTCGGCTTTCCAACACAACCTCCGAGTGCGTGCGCCATGCTTCGATCGCATGGTTGTCTTTTCCATAGAAAGGGGTCGTCCAGGTCGATCCGGTTTTTGCCTTGACTCCCGGGACCGTCTTTGCCAGTGCCAGCGCGCTTGCGATGGCCACGTTTACCTTGCTGGCAGCCTCTTCAGATTTCGTGTCCGTATTTTCCGCGTATAGGGTCGCAAATGCGAGGTCGTTGCTTACAGACTGGCTGGCTTCAGCCGAAAAACTGATCAAGGTACCCGCCGGTTTTTTTTCGTCTGCCGCAAGCGCTGCAACAGACAACGTCAAAATCAGCAGCGAGAAAGGATACTTCATTCGGGTACGCATCAAATGGGAACAAGATGCTTGGCATAGCGTTGCCAATTGTCGACATAGTGCATGGCACTGGCCTGCAGGCCATCTATTTCCGTCGCGGACAGTTGGCGAACCACCTTTGCCGGTGAGCCAAGAATCAGCACCCCATCGGGAAAGGTCTTGCCTTCCGAGACCAGGGAATTTGCGCCGACAATCGAGTTTCTGCCAATCACTGCACGGTTGAGAATCACGCTGCCGATGCCGATGAGAGAGCAGTCGCCGATGGTGCAGCCATGCAGCATGACCATGTGACCAACGGTGCAGTTGCTGCCAATGACAAGTGGTACCCCGACATCGGTATGCAGCACCGAACCATCCTGGACATTGGAGTTTTCGCCAACGATGATCGGGTCATTGTCACCCCGAGCCACGACATTCCACCAGATGCTGGCGTTTTGACGAATATGAACATCGCCAATTACCGTTGCGTTTGGTGCAATCCAGGATTGCGGATCCCGTTGCGGTGTTTTTTCCTGCAACTGATAAAGACTCATGATTGGCCTATGCAAATTGAAAGCATGCTGATCGACCCTAGATCGATTCCTTCCAGCGGAAAGCTGATTTTATCTTCCGGTCGTTGCGCCCCGAGTACGTAGAGAAGAGGAAGGTAGTGCTCCGGCGTGGGTATCGCCAGCATGGCCTCGGGATCAAGGGTGGGATAGTCAATCTGGGCGGCATGGTCGCTTCGGCACAGGCGGTCCTTCAGCCGCTGTTCAATGCGTGATGCCCAGGGATAGGCAGGACTGTTTTCTCCCCAGCGGACTGCACGCAGGTTATGTATCAGATTGCCGCTAGCCAGTATCAGCACGCCTTGATTCCGCAGTACGGCGAGCTTTTGGCCCAATCGATAATGAAAGTCGTTGGTCTGGGTTGCGTCGATGCTGAGTTGCACGACCGGAATGTCTGCCTGCGGGTAAAGGTGGGCAAGGATTGACCAGGTGCCGTGATCGAGGCCCCAACCATGGTCGGCGATCACGGGCAGGGGCGCCATGAGTGACCGAATGTCCTCCGCCAATGCAGGGTCGCCCGGAGCGGGGTACTGAAAGTCAAACAGGGCCTGCGGGAAGCCGCCGAAATCGTGAATGGTTTGCGGTTGATCCATGGCGGTCACGGCAGTCGCATTGACATACCAGTGGGCGGATATCGCGAGGATCGCCCGTGGACGTGGCAGGCCTTTGCCGAGTTCTCGCCAGACGCGGGAATAGCGATTGTCTTCAAGAGTATTCATCGGGCTGCCATGGCCGATGAACAGGGCGGGGAGTGAGTTGCTCATCCGGGCATCATAGCAGTGCCTGTTGCGCGCGCCGCCAAAGCCAACTTGACTGCGGGCTTTCATTCGCGAGATGAGGCACGAAAAAAAGCGGCTGACCCGAAAGCCAGCCGCTTTTGTGTACCGCGAACTTCTTTTAGAAGTGGAAGCCGTAGCCGATCGAGAACACCACCGGATCCACTTTCACGTTGGCGATCGTTGCACCAGCAGCCTTGACGTCAGACTCGATGTAGATCTTTTTCAGATCAACGCTGATGACGCCATTGTTGGCGAGCTTGTAATCGCAACCGACTTGCATTGCACCACCCCAGCTGCTCTTGTCCATTTGCAGGCCGCCCAGCGAAACGTTGGAGATTCGGGTGTAGTTGATACCGGCACCGACATAGGGAAGGAAGTTGCTGCTGGTATCAAAATGGTACTGTGCGAACAGCGTCGGCGGCAGATGCTTGAAGGTGCCAAGGTTGCCCAGCGTGCTGTGGGTGACTTCGTGTTTTTGCGGAACTGTCAGCAACAGTTCAGCTGCCAGATTCTTGGAGAAGGAATAGCGGATGCTGATATCAGGAATCGTCTTGCTTTCGACGTGAATGGCATTGCCAGCACCGGCCACGCCCGAAGATTCGTTGGCGGGTGACAGATGGGCAGCACGGATAAACAGCATCCATGGGCTTTCAGCAGCCTGTTCGGCAAAAGCGGCGGCGGAAGAAAGGGCGAGGACGGACGCTGCGATCAGTTTCAATTTCATGATGTTTCCTTTTCAACAGTTGATAAAGAGTAGGTGAGCGAACAATAGGCCCACTGTTGTCAAGGGAATTGACTCAGATCAAAAACTCCGCTGATGGCGGTCTTCGCGAGTCCATGGTGTTGCATTTCCGCCACCTGCGATAATCCGGTTTTCGCCAAACAAGAACTTCCAATGTCGATTCAGTGGTTTCCCGGGCATATGACCTCGGCACGCAAGAAAGCGGCCGAGACGATGGAGCGTGTTGATGTCGTCATTGAAGTACTTGACGCGCGTCTTCCCGAGGCCAGCAGCAATCCGATGATCAAGGAGCTCCGGCTCCATCGGCAGCGCAACTGCCTTAAGGTCTTGAACAAATCCGACCTGGCCGATCCGGTAGTCACCAAGGCCTGGCTGGACTACTTCAATGCCCAGAAAGGCGTCAAGGCAGTTGCCATCTCTGGCAAGAAAATGTCCGAAGTGGCAAAGTTGCCGGGCCATTGCCTCAAGCTCGCCCCGCATCGAAATGACAACCTCAAGCCCTTGCGCATGATGATCATGGGCATTCCCAACGTCGGTAAATCGACCATCATGAATGCGCTGCTCAAACGCCGTGTTGCCGCCGTCGGTGACGAACCGGCGGTAACCAAGACGCAGCAGACGCTGGATTTGAATTCGCGCATGACCATCATTGATACGCCGGGGATGATGTGGCCAAAAATCGCCCATGATTCCGACGGCTACATGCTGGCAGCAAGCCATGCGATTGGCACCAATGCCGTGGTTGAAGACGAAGTTGCCTATTTTCTTGCCAACAAGCTGCTTGAGCGCTATCCGGCAGCAATTGGCAAGCGCTACGGGTTCTCGACTGCTGACATGGATGGCGTCGCCGCCGTCGAGGCCATCGCAAAAAAGCGGAACTGTCTCAAGCCGCGCAGCAAGGAACTGGATATAGAGAAAGCCTCCTTGATATTGCTGACCGACTATCGGGACGGCTTGCTCGGCCGTGTCAGCCTCGAGACGCCACAATCACGCGCGGCCATGCTCGCGGCGGAAGTTGCAGTACCCAAGGTTGAGCACGACGAGCATGATGAGCGCAATGAGCAAGAGTAAGGAAAAGAGCCACGAGGTCCGTCCCGAGCAGTCTGTCGAACTGCTCAAGGAACTCCATATCCTTACCCGCGATGGCAAGCTCAATCAGGACAGCCGGCGCAAGCTGAAGCAGGTCTATCACCTGTACCAATTCATCGAGCCGTTGCTGGTCGACGCGATGGAAGCGCGTGGCGAACTGGCGCTGGTCGATCACGGTGCCGGAAAGTCCTATCTCGGTTTCATCCTCTACGACCTGTATTTCAAGGCGCTGCAAAAGCCGCATCATATTTACGGCGTGGAGCAACGTGACGAGCTCGTCGTCAGGTCGCGTGAACTGGCGGCCAGGCTCGGTTTTGCCGGCATGAGCTTCATTGGCGGCACCGTGGATGAAATGGTTTCGTCGCCTCAGATTCCTGCTGTCATTGATGTGGTGACGGCGCTTCACGCCTGTGATACCGCGACCGATGACGCCATCCATTTCGGCCTGCAGCGGCAGGCAAAATTCATCGTGCTGGTGCCGTGCTGCCAGGCCGAAGTGGCCGCCGCGCTGCGCAAGACCAAGGCCGCATCGCTGGCGCGAGGCGCGCTGGCAGAACTGTGGCGGCACCCGATCCATACCCGCGAATTCGGTAGCCACGTCACCAACGTTCTGCGCGCCCTGCAGCTTGAAGCACATGGCTATCAGGTCAATGTCACCGAACTGGTGGGTTGGGAGCACTCGATGAAGAATGAACTGATCATTGCCTGTCGCAGCAATCTCCCCGGTCGAAAGGCGGCGCAGCGCCTCGGTGAGTTGCTCGACATGCTTGGGCTGAACGACCTCCAGCAACGCTTCTTTGTTCCGAAAAACTGACCATGGCACGAATCCAGATAGATTTGCCCGAAAGCTTTCCCGTTGCCGTCGAGTTGCCGCTCTACGGCATTCACATCAATCGGGGAGGGCACCTGGACAATGCGATGCTGCTGTCGCTGGTTTCCGAGGCGCGCGATCACTTTTTCAATTTCTATGGGTATTCCGACGCCAATACGGAGGGGCTCGTCGCATTTACGGCCGACGTCGCCGTGCAGTACATCAGCGAAGGTTTCTATCGCGATGTAATGATCATCGACATGGTGGCCAGTGACCTGAACAAATACGGCTTTGATCTTGTCTTTCGCCTGACCAACAAGGCGACCGGCCGCGAGGTGGCACGTGGCAAGTACGGCCTGGTCTTCTATGACCGCGCCGCAAAAAAAATCGCCCCCATGCCGGAAGCCTTTCGGCAAAAGATCACGTGAAAACGTACTTGCGTGGCCGCATGGCCGCGATAATATGAAGCATCAACATCAATAATCCGGAGGAAGCACATGTCCGCACAATTCAAGACCAACTTCAAGAAAGTGACATCGCCGCTGATCGAGGGGGTTGGTACGCAGGAAGGTCCGGTCGCTCGCGAGCTGATGGCAAAGGATTCGCTGCCACTGTCCGAGGCAATGAAAAGCAAGGGCAATTACATGCCCGATCCCAAGCCAATTGCCTTCTCGCGCTACATCTCGCGCGAGTTCGCGGCACTGGAACGCGAGAAGGTTTGGGACAAGAGCTGGCAGTTCGTCTGTCGCGAGGAAGAGGTGCCCAAGGTCGGCGATCGCTATACCTACGACGTCGGCACGGCATCCTATTTCGTGGTGCGCAGCGCCACCAATGAATTCAAGGCCTTTTTCAACTTCTGCCGTCACCGTGGCAATCGTCTCTCGTATGAAAACTCCCGTGGCAGCAGCATCCGCTGCCGCTTCCATGGTTGGGAATGGAACCTCGACGGCAGCATCAAGCACCTGCCGCACGACTGGGACTTTCCGCATGTCGACAAGAAGGACTACGGCCTGGTCGAATGCAAGATCGGTACCTGGGGTGGCTTCATTTTCATCAATCCCGATCCGGAAGCCGGCCCGCTCGAAAAGGCGCTTGGCGTCTTGCCGCAGCATTTCGCCCATTGGCAGCCCGAGCAGCGCTTTGTTGCCCTGCATGCAAGAAAACTGGTTCATGCCAACTGGAAGCTCGTCGCCGAAGCCTTCTTCGAGTCCTACCATGCGCCGATCGCCCATCCGCAAAGCTCGCCTTTCGCGGCCGACTGTCAGGTGCAGTACGACATCTGGGACGATGGCGACAGCCATATCAGCCGCCTGATCGGCCCGACTGCCATCCCGTCGGGCACCGCACCTGCCAGCGCGACGGCGGAGGAAGCCGTCATGATGGTCGCCGGTTTTCTGGTCGGCAATCAGTCGGAAGCCGAACGCAAGGCCTCGCTGGAGCAATTGAAGGGCAAGGGTCGCGTCGGTCTCGCCGCGTTGCGTCGTGAGCAATTGCAGCAGCAGTATGGTCGCGAGTTCAATCTCTCCGATGTCGAGATGATCGACTCGATCCAGTACTTCATGTTCCCCAACTTCTTCCCTTGGATGGGGGAGTTCCTGCCGCTGGTGTACCAGTTCCTGCCATACGGTGACGATCCCGAAATGTGCATGGCCCACACGCGCCTGTTGCTGCCGCTGCCCGCTGCCGGCCGTCCGCCTGCCGCCAAGCCGCAGGATATCGGCCCCGATGAAACCTTCGAAGCGATCAAGGTGTGGGCCGACATCGGTATCGTCTTCGACCAGGACTACATCAACCTGCCCGATATCCAGAAGGGTTTGCGTGCCGCGGCCGGTTCAGATCAGGCGTATGCCACATTGGCCCGCTATCAGGAGTCGCGCATCTCGCACTTCCACGAGACGCTGGACAAGAAAATCTACGGTTGATTGCTTCCGTTGCCCAAACAAAACAGGGACGCCGTGGCGTCCCTGTTTTGTTTGGCGAGCAATCGCAGGTCTTATCCAGTGGTTGCCGAGCCGGCGACATTGCGGCGGATGACGATCGGGGCACCGCCATGCGCTTTCTTTGACAGCCATTGGGACAAAGCGCTGTCGAGGTAATCGGCATGGCCGGGAAACCAGCGCACCAGTTCCTGCGCCAGGCTGCGGCCAATTTCAAAGCGTTTGGGATTATCGCTTTTGACCAGGGCCTGTACATCACGCACCGACTTCATCACCGCATCGTGTTCGTCGATGTGGCAATCCGCGGCGGGGAAGTTGGTGCCGTTCATCCAGTCGGCTTCCTGCTTGAAATGGCGCTCGGCATGGTCGGCAAAGGCGTCAAGCGCTTGCGGGAATTCGTCGTCGGACGCCACCAGCATGGCATTGACGGTTTCAACAAACTCATGATGGGTGTCGTCCATTTGCGGGTAACCCAGCGCATAGGCGTCGGTCCAGACAAATTGGGGCGATGCGACGGCAGCAGAAGACATGTTTTTTCCTAAGTCGGGGCACTAATTCGGGACAGTGAGCCGGATTTTATCCGCCCCGGCGGCCCGAATATTGATCTGGGTCAGGACTTCGGAACGATGGGCGTTGCCTGCTGGCCGCCCTTCTTTGCCGCCTTCGCTGCCTTCTTTTCCTTTGGCGACAGGGCAGCTTTCTTTTTGGTTTCTTTTGTGGCGTGTTGGGTCTTTCCCATGATGAGCTCCTTTGAAAACGACGGTTTCAGTATATCCGCATCACTGTTTTGCCGCCAACTTCCACAGCGACGTGACCTCTTTCGAGCGCGCGGCATGAAGCGGGTCGGCATCGTCGTGCGCTTTCGGATGTGTCGGGCGGACATCAATGCGATCCAGCACCTTCAGGCCGGCAGCATCAATGGCAGCCAGCAACTCATCCCTAGTCCGCAACCCGAGATGCTCGGCAAAGTCCGACAGGATCAGCCAGCCTTCGCCGGCAGGTTCGAGGTGCGCCGCAAGGCCATTGAGGAAACCCAGCAGCATGGTGCTTTCCGGATCGTAGATCGCGTGCTCGATGGGTGAACTCGGGCGGGCCGGTAGCCACGGCGGGTTGCACACGATCAACGGGGCGCGCCCGGGCGGAAACAGGTCGACCGCCAGGATATCCACCCGCCCGGACAGCGCCAAGCGATCAATGTTGTCGCGCGCGCAGGCCAGCGCACGTTCATCCTTTTCCGTGGCGATGATCTTTTTGATGCCTCGTTTCGCCAGCACGGCAGCCAGCACGCCGGTGCCGGTACCGATATCAAATGTCAGCGATTTCTTCTGCAGTGTTGCGGGCAGTTCTGTCGTCGCCACCATCTGGATGTATTCGCCACGCACCGGTGAGAACACGCCGTAATGCGGGTGGATCCGCTCGTCCAGTGCGGCAACGGCAACGCCTTTCTTCCGCCATTCGTGCGCACCGATCAGACCAAGCAGTTCACGCAGCGTTGCGACAAAAGGCAAGGCATGGTCGGTAATCGGGCCATAGGCCTCGGTGCAGGCCTCGCTCACATCTGGCGCGCGTCCAAGCGGGATGCTGTAGTCGGCGTTGAAGGGAATCAGGAGCATGCCGAGCGTGCGGGCACGCTGGGATTGCGCGAGGCGGTGTCGGTTGAACGCCTCGCGTGGCGACAGCAAGGGCGCATCGGTTTTGCTGTGGCCCTTTTTTACCTTGCCGTTTTTCGCATCGGCACGGCGTGCCAGTGCCTGCAGCAGTTGCCGCGCATTCTGGAAGTCGCTGCGCCACAGCATCGCCGTTCCCTCGCAGGCATGGCGATAGGCAGTGTCTGCAGTCAGCGTGTCGTCGGCGAGGATTACCCGTTTGGGTGGCGGCATGCCCGCCTCGGATTGCCAGCGGGCCGATTTTTCTGCGTCACCATCGGTCCAGTGGATGGTTGGGTAATCGGGCATTGTTGATTGTCTGTGGTGGTGAGGGTGAAGCGGTATAGTCGCAGACTTTCGCAATTGCACGTAGCTAATTTTCATGGCAATCAAATCCACCGTCTATAAGGCCACACTCGGAATTGCAGACATGGATCGCCCGTATTACGGCGAACATGTACTGACGCTGGCCCGTCATCCTTCCGAGACCGAAGAGCGGCTGATGGTGCGCCTGCTGGCCTTTGCATTGCATGCCGACGGACGGCTTGAGTTTGGCCGTGGCATTTCTGCCGACGATGAACCGGCCTTGTGGTTGAAGGAGTACAGCGGCGACATCCGCCTCTGGATCGAGACCGGTCTGCCCGACGAGCGCCTCTTGCGGCGGGCGGCAGGCCGTGCCGACAAGGTGATCGTGTTTGCCTATGGCGGCAAATCGATGGAAGCCTGGTGGCTGAAGGAAGGCGCTGCCATCGCGCGCATTCGTCACGTGCGCGTGTTTGCCCTTGATGACGAAACCTCGGGCGCGCTCACTGCACTTGCCGATCGCAACATGCAACTGCAATGCACAGTGCAGGACGGTCAGGCGTGGATCACCAACGGCCCCGAAACGGTGCTGGTCGAATTGCGCGAGCTGACCAGCGATGGCTGACAGCAGCACCTCGGGCAAAAGGGCCATCGTCATTGGTGCCGGCCCGGCCGGCCTGATGGCGGCCGAACAGCTGCTCGCGAGCGGTGTAAAAGTCGATATCTATGACGCGATGCCGTCGGTCGGTCGCAAGTTCCTGATGGCGGGCAAGGGCGGTCTCAACCTCACCCATGCTGAAGCCATGCCGGCGTTCGCCAGCCGATATGTTTCAGATGGTCCGCAGGTGACGGAATGGTTGAACGAGTTCGATGGAGCAGCGCTGCGCGATTGGGCCCATGCACTCGGTATCGACACGTTCATTGGCAGTTCGGGTCGCGTGTTTCCCCGCGACATGAAGGCCGCGCCATTGCTGCGGGCCTGGCTGCACCGTCTGCGCACTTCGGGAGCTATCCTCCATGTGCGACATCGCTGGTGTGGCTGGAATGCAGCTGGCGACATCGTGTTTTCGACGCCGCACGGTGAGGTCACGACAAGGCCCGATGCCCTGGTCCTGGCTCTCGGCGGCGGCAGCTGGGCGCGGCTGGGGTCCGACGGGTCATGGGTTCCCTGGCTCGCTGCACGCGGCATCGCGCTGGCGCCGCTACGCCCCGCCAATTGCGGATTCGATGTCCGCTGGAGCGAGCATTTCCGCAATCGCTTCGCTGGCTACCCGCTCAAGAACATCACCGTCTCGCAACTGGACGCCAGTGGCAATGCCCTGCGCAGGGCAGGCGAGTTCATCATCAGCCGGCATGGCATCGAGGGTGGTCTGGTGTATGCCTTCTCGGCGCGCCTGCGTGATGCCATTGAGGCAACCGGCAGCACGACGCTGCATGTCGACCTGACGCCAACCAAATCCCTGTCGCAACTGGTTGCTGAAATCGCCCACCCGCGCGGCGCGCGGTCCATGGCCAGCCACCTGCAAAGTCGCGCCAATATCAGCGGCGTCAAGGCCGGCCTGCTGCGCGAATGTGCCGGCAAGGACGACTACGCCGATCCGCAGCGCCTGGCGTCCGCGATCAAGGCGCTGCCGATCACCCTTACCGCGCCAAGACCGATCGACGAAGCCATCAGTACTGCCGGCGGCGTGCGCTTTGATGCGCTCGATCAGGGGCTGATGTTGCGCGATCTGCCGGGCGTGTTTTGTGCCGGTGAAATGCTCGATTGGGAAGCGCCGACTGGCGGTTACTTGCTCACCGCCTGCTTTGCCAGCGGGCGCCGGGCGGGGCGGGGCGCCGTCGACTGGCTCGGCTAAATTGCCGCCAAATTGTTTTATAGTCCGGCAGGCAGGGAGCACCCGAAAATCCCGCCCAAGGCAGTTGGAAAAGACAACAAACAGAGGAGATACAGAGCGTGGAACCCACCAATCAGCAGTTGCTGGCATCAGTCCGTAAAACGCTGGCAGAGCGCATTGCGCCACAGGTAGCGGCTGGCGATGCCAGCCACCTGCTGGGAACGGTGCTGATGACGCTGGATGAACTGGTGCGCAGGGAAGAGAATGGCTTGGCTGCCCGGCAGGCTTTGCTGGACAAACTGACTGCACTGGTACAACGCGGCGAAGCGCTGGCCAGATGCAACGCTGATGCAACTGCGGAGTCGGCGTGGCCGCAGCGCCCGGCAGAATTGATTCCCCGGCAGGAGCCCGAAGCGTCGATTGACATCGAATGGCGGCGCCTGGCCGCGCTGGTGACGGTGCTGCTCAAGGCGCGCAATGAAAGGCCGGATGCAGCAAGCCGTGAAGCCATCCAGGCCTTTCTCGTCGATGTCGCTCGCACCGAAACCGCACAAAAGAAGGTGGCGCGGCCGGAAGCTGCTGCAACGGCAGCCGACACCCCCATGGAAGAATTGTTCGCGGCACTGACGCCAAAGCTCGCCAAGCGCCTCGGCGGTGGCGCCAATTTCGCCATCCACGCCATCAAGCAGCTGGCAGGCGGTTTTTCCAACCAGACATACAAGCTGATGGTGGGCGAGTCGGCCGAGACTGCGCGCCCGATCGTGATTCGCATCGCGCGCAACAACAGCATCCAGTGGCCATTTACTACATCACTGGAAGAAGAGCTGCCCTTCATCGAGCTGGCACACGCGTCAGGTCTTCCGGTGCCGCGTCAGCTCTGGCTGGAGACTGACAAGTCTTTGCTCGGCGGCATGTTTCACGTCATGGACTATGTTCCCGGCGGGTTGCGCGGCAGCCATATGGCGGCGCATGGCGAGGTCAGCGATACGCTGATCCGGAATTGTGCCGATGTATTGGCGAAAATGCATCGCATGCCCTGGCAGTCTTGGGTGGGCAAGTTGCCAGCGCGTATCGTGCCGCGCGCCGATCTGACCATCAACGATTCAATCGATCTCATCCTGCTGCGCATGCGTACTTATCTGGACGCTGCATGGCTCAGTCCGTCACCCGTGATCCTGATGCTGTTCGACTGGCTCGAACGCAACCGGCCCGTCAGCGAAGCGCCGCCGGTGGTCACGCATGGTGATCTTGGTTTTCACAACTGGCTGTTTGAAGGCGATACGCCAACCGCAGTGCTGGACTGGGAGAACGTCGCGCTGTGCGGGGCCACCAAGGATATTGCCAACGTGCAGGATTGCCTGATTCCGGCAAAGCAGTGGGATTACTTTCTGGAGTGTTACGTCAAGGCCGGCGGCAGCCCACCGGTGCAGAGCGAACTGCGCTTTTACGCGGTATTGCGTCAGATTCAGGCAATCATCTGCTGCGCCAGTTCGATGGAGAAAATGTTCACCGCGGTTGCGCCGCTGACCATCGACTTCCTTGAGCTCGGCTTTGGTGCGCGCGAGTATTTCTACGTCGAAGTGGAAAAGCAGATCGCCGATATCGTCGGGTTTACTGCGTCGGCTTGAGAGAAGAAGAGGGAGTCGGCAATTGAGTTCGCACCAGATCAGTTCCACTGCGCGGCAGTTGATGGCCAAGGCACAGAGCCTGGCCGGCATCGATGACATCGACGACAAGGAGATCGAGCTGCCGCTTGAGCAGCTCCTGAAGTCGCTCAACACCGAAGCCCAGTTGACCGCGCACGGCGTTGTCGAGATGGAAAAGCGCTTGCTACGCCTGCTCTCCAACCGCCTGCGGATGCAACGGGATTTTCGCCGCCATCCCGAGATCAACGACCAGAAGATCGTCCGGCCAGTAATCATGACCGGTGCCGCGCGTACCGGGTCGACCAAGCTCGCCAAGCTGCTCTCGGCCAGCGGTGATTTCCTGTATTTCAAATGCTGGCAGGGACTCAGCATGTCGTTGATCAGCGGTGATCGTGATGAAGATCCGGCGGAGCGCATCCGGGTGGCGGACGAAGAATGCCGCTGGTTCAACGCGCATGCGCCCAAGGCCCGGCTGATCCACGAGTACAGCACCTTCGAACCGGAAGAGGAAACCCTGTTCTACGAACACATCCTGTTCGCGCCCTTCATGATGACCATCGCCTTCGTGCCGGGTTTCGTGCAGTGGTTCATGGAACATCGCGATATCGAGCGCGAGCTGGATTTTCTCGAGCAGTCGCTGAAATATTTCCAATGGCAGTTTCACGATGGCGACCCACGGCCCTTGCTGCTGAAGACGCCGATCTACAACGGTAGCGAACTTGCACTGGCGCAACGTTTTCCCGATGCCCGTTTCGTCGCCACGCATCGCGAGCCGGTGGCGGTGATGTCATCGTCGGTGAGCCTGCAGGTGCTGTTCAAGAATGCCTACAGCGACATTGACCTGTCGAAAGTGCTGGGGCCGATGGTGCTGGAAGGGCTGGCGATGGGCATTGATGCCCACATGGCAGCGCGCGAACAGCGTCCCGACCTGGCGGTGCTTGACGTCAACTATTCCGAGTTGACCAAGGACTCGGAACGCGTCGCGGAAAAAGTCTATGCCCACGCCGGACTGGTGCTGTCCGATCGTGCCCGGCAGGCGATGGCGAAATGGGAAAGCGAAAACACGCAGCACAAGCAGGGCGTGCACAAGCATTCGCTGGAGGACTTTCTGCTTACGCAGGAGATGGTGCGCACCCGTTACCAACGCTACATCGACCGTTTCGCTCACTGTTTCTGACGCGACCGCCAGAATCGGTTCGGCATCAAGCGGGGCAGCCGGCTGCCGGCCTGCCCCGTTTTTCATGGGTCAATGCACCCGTCGCTGGTAGAGCATCCGGCGCAGGCTTATCGCTGCCTGGCGTTCATCGGCAGTGAGATAGCGCGTATCGGCAGGCAGGTGCTGCTTCAGGTCCTTCAGCTTGACCTTCGTCAGGCTTGGCTTCGGCGTTGCCCGGGCGTCGTTCCAGCGCCAGATCAGCCCACCCTGCAGCCAACCGCCCGTATCGAGCCAGTTCGCCGCGCCCGGATCAACCGCCGACAGCACCATGCGTACGCGACCGTCGCCGTCGAAGTGCAACTGCCTGTCGTTGAGTGAGGTCTGGTGGTTGACGAAGTCGAGCGTGGTGATCAGCGGATCGAACAGGGTCATGCTCATGTATTTGGATGCCGGCACATCGCTCTCGTAGATGATGGCCTCGTCCTTCGCCAATGCAAACAGATGGAAGAAATAGACCTGCGACACCAGCCCGCCATAGGGCGTCTGGTCGTCGATGATCAGGCCGTCAGCCGC
>CANJXH010000043.1 GCA_947478755.1 Betaproteobacteria bacterium
CCGATTCGTGGAGCCTCGCCGTATCGCGGCTGGCTTGACGTTCTGGCAAAGACATGCGGCGACGCTCGCCAAGGCCGAGGCGAGGTATGGCGTGCCGGCAGACATCATTGTCGGCATCATTGGCGTCGAAACCATGTATGGCAAGCATACGGGGCGATTCCAGACCTTTTCGGCGCTTGCAACGCTCGCTTTTGACTACCCGCCGCGAGCAGCACTTTTCCGCCTGGAGCTGGAATCCTTATTGTTATTGTCGCGAGATGAGGGACGAGACCCATTGAGTTTCAGGGGGTCCTACGCCGGCGCCATGGGCTTGCCACAGTTCATGCCCAGCAGCATGCGGCAATGGGCAGTCGACTTTGACAGCGACGGCAAAATTGACCTCGCTGAAAGCCCGGAGGATGCGATCGGCAGTGTGGCCAACTTTCTTGCCTGCCATGGCTGGCAAAAGGAAGGGCCGATACTGATTCCCGTCCAGGCAGAGGGTGATCGAATAAATGAACTGCTGACCGAAGGGATCAAGCCAAACCGTCTGCCGATGGAGTTGGCAGACTTCGGCATCAAGATTGCCGATGCGCCTGCTCTCCCAGTTGCGTTGATTGATTACGTCACGCCAAATGAGCCAACCACGTACCAGCTTGGCTACAACAATTTTTATGTCATCACGCGTTACAACAAGAGCACCTTTTACGCGACTGCGGTGCATGATCTTGCGCTGTCGATACGTGATCGCTTTAACGCGCTGTACCGATAGTCGCTTTTATCCTGGTGAGCGAAGCGGCGGCTGCCGAGGACAATCTCGACGCGCTAGCCCAGTTCGCGAATTCGATTGATCAGATCCTGCAAGTCCTCGATCGCCGCCTGATGCAGCGTGCGCGGCAGCGTTTCGAGATCAAGATCGGCCTTCAGTCCCGGCCGTGACTTCTGAAACTGCTGGTGTCTTGAGTCGTGTTCTTCCGTGTCAATATTGACTGCAAAGGTACGCACCTCGCGCCTTACGCCTTTCAAGGAAACAGGAGGCTGCTCAACCGCCTGAATTTTGTTCTGCACCAACGAATAGGTTTCCGACGAAAGCAATATCCCGTCCGGATCACACACCTGCTCCAATCGAGCAGCCAGATTGACTTCGAGACCAATGACCGTGTAATCGATTCGATGCGCGCTACCGAAATTGCCGACATTGCAATAGCCGGTGTTGATGCCGATCCGCATCCTCAAAGGTTTGACAATTCCCTTTTCACGCCAGTTCTCGCGCAACACGACCATCCTGCGCTGCATCGCTATGGCCATTTGCACGCATCGAAGCGCGTCCTCTGCTACACCAAGGCTTTCTGGGTCACCGAAGAAGATCAGGATGGCATCGCCGACAAACTTGTCGATGGTGGCACCGAAATCGAACGCGATCTTTGACATCTCGTCCAGATAGTTATTCAGCAGTGAAGTCAGATCTTCGGGCTGAAGCTCTTCCGTGGTCTGCGTAAAGTCCTTGATGTCCGAGAAAAAGATGGTCAACTTCTTGCGCTTGGAGCTTGTTGTGGGCTGTCGGGCTTCCTGAAAAACCATCTGGTAAACCTGGGGCGCGAGATAGTGGGAGAGTTTTTCAGAGAGGCCGTGCAGCATTTGTGTTCGTTCCCGAAAACCCAAATGGTTCTTCACTCGGGCCAATACGATGCCAGGACAGACGGGCTTGGTAATGTAATCATTTGCGCCAAGGTCAAGGCCGATCTCCTCATCGTCGCTGGAGTCAAGTGAGGTGACAAAAATGACCGGAATGTCGCTCGTCCATGGATCATTACGCAGCTTGTTCAGAACCTGATATCCATCCATGCCCGGCATACTGACATCCAGCAATATCAAATCAGGTCGCGGGTCCGACGCTGCCGCTACAAGTGCATCCGGCCCCGAACTCGCTGTTGTCACGCGGTAATAGGGTTCGAGAATCTTTTGCAGGAATAGCTGATTGGACTGACTGTCATCGACAACCAGAACATGGTGTTGCGCGGATCCACGCTGGACAGGGAATTCCGCGATGACATCCATTTTCATTCACCTCTGTGGTAGAAATTTTGCCGGATCAACCGGCTTGCCCTCGCGTCGGATCTCGAAATGCAGATTCGGCCGATCCGTGTCAGTACTTCCCAGTTCCGCAATTTTTTGCCCTCGGGTGACTGTCTGCCCTTCTGCAACGAGCATTTTGCTGTTGTGGGCATAAACCGACAGGTAGCTGGCATTGTGCTTGACCACAATCAGATTGCCGTAGCCCCGAAGCGAATTGGTTACCAGGGTTACCTTGCCGGCTGCCGCTGCGAGAACAGGGTCGCCAAGTTTCCCGTCAAAATCCAGCCCCTTGCTACCGCCATCGCTGAAGGGCGTTGTGACTTTGCTGCTGCTGGGCCAAGCCCAATCAATGTCGGACGCAACTGTGGCTTTGGCTGCGGGCTGACCTTGTTCAGTCGGTTTGGCTTGTATCGGCGCCGCAGTTGCAGCAGTCGATTTTTGAGTTTGAGCCCATGACTCGTTCGAATAAAGCTGGGTACCACCCTTCGGCTCGCGCTTCAGGATATCAACCGTGGTCGACGGCCTTCCGTCCGTGGGGCGGGTTTCAATTTGAGTCGGCGGAGCAATCGCGCGGGTCTCGGCTACAGCCTCACCTTCGGGTGGGATGACGCGCAAGAGCTGGCCTACCTTGATCAGGTTGGGGTTTTCCAGATTATTCCAGGTTGAAATATCCCTGTAGTCCTGCCCGTGATCAAGGGCAATACTGCGCAATGTGTCGCCCTTCCTGACCATGTAGTAGCCAGGCTTGACTTCCACAACCGCCGACTTTTCGACATCCTGTGCAGGCGAACGATCAACAAGTGGCGCCGGCGTTGTACTCGCGCATCCTGTCATCAAGAAAATCAAAGACAGCGCCAATCCATCAAGCGAAAGGTTTTTCATTCCACCCCCGGCAGCAACGGGACAAAGCGTACGGCGTCAAACCTTGTTTCAAAAAATCCCTGCGGCCCTTGCTCCACCATCAACAGTACTTGATCAGGCTTCTTGCCGGTAACCAGCGGCATGACAAGGCGTCCCAAGGGGGCAAGCTGATCGAGCAAGGCCTGGGGCACATGCGCAGAAGCCGCTGCAAGAATAATGGTATCAAACGGTTTTGCTTCCGGGATACCCAGATGCCCGTCACCATGTTTGAAGCGGACCTGGGGCAGACGCAACTGGCGCAGATTGTCCTTGGCTCGTGTGAGCAACGGCGCTATCCGTTCCATGGCATAAATATCCTTGCTCAGGCTGGATAAAACAGCTGTTTGATAACCACAACCTGCACCAATCTCAAGCGTCTTGCCCAATTGCCGGCCAGCGATCAGCAGTTCGATCATGCGAGCAACGACATAAGGCTGCGAGATTGTCTGACCGAAGCCGAGCGGCAACGCGGTATCTTCATAGGCACGATGCGCCAGCGCCTGCTCGACAAACAGATGACGAGGAACACTCGCCATTGCCGTCAACACGCGCTCATCTCGAATGCCTTGTTCGCGCAAACGCTCAACCATCCGCGCGCGGGTTCGCTGTGAAGTCATGCCGACACCGAGTGTTGAATTCATGTGGCAAGCCAGTTCTTTAGCGGGCCAATCTGGCCAGCATGGGTAACATCAACCTGCAGCGGCGTGATTGAGACAAAGCCGTTGGCAACCGCATGGAAATCGGTACCCTCACCAGCTTCGGCAGCCTCGCCAGCCGCACCAACCCAATACACAACTTCGCCGCGCGGACTTTGTTGACGAACCACGGGCTCGGCCTTGTGACGTCGCCCAAGACGCGTGATCTGCATGCCTTTGAGCTGATGATAAGGGATGTCAGGGACGTTGACGTTCAGCAATACCGGCTCGGAAAAACCCTTGGCTTGAAATCGTAATGCCAAATCGCGCGCCACACGGGAAGCGGTATCGTAATGCTTGATCGGACCGTCATACGAGAGCGATACAGCCATTGACGGAATGCCCAGAAGATAGCCTTCGGTCGCGGCGGCCACGGTGCCGGAGTAAATGGTGTCGTCTCCCATGTTTTCTCCGTTATTGATCCCCGAAATCACCATATCCGGCACCACGTCCAGCATACCGGTTACAGCAAGGTGTACACAATCCGTCGGGGTGCCATTGACAAAGTGATAACCATTGGGCGCGGTGCGCAGGTACAGAGGTCGATCCAGCGTCAGCGAATTGCTTGCACCACTGCAGTTTTGAGCCGGCGCCACAACGGTTATGTCAGCGATGTCCTTCAAGTGGGCTGCGAGCGATTCGATGCCTGGCGCGAAATAACCGTCGTCGTTACTGATAAGAATGCGCATGACGGTATCGGAAAATATGTCGTCGTTGAGTTGGTTGAGTGTACCGTGAATCACCCATGACCACAGCGAGTTTGCCGAGGCGATAAACTGCAATCAAGCAACAAAAAAAGCCTGAATCATTCGATTCAGGCTTTCGTTGTATTCATACTGGTCGGGGCGGCGGGATTCGAACTCGCGACCCCTTGCACCCCATGCAAGTGCGCTACCAGGCTGCGCCACGCCCCGACTGGGCGCGGATTATAACGTGAGTTTTCTATCAGGCGCGCAGCAACTCGATGATTTCTGAAATTTCATCACGCAGCGAAAGCGTTGCTGACTTTGCCGATTTGCTCTCGCGGCTTTCGTGGCGCTGCTCGGTTCTTGCGCCACCCTCATCAAGACGATTCCTCGCACCGCTGATAGTGAAGCCTTCCTGATAGAGCAACTCGCGAATTCGTCGCACAAGCAACACCTCGTGATGCTGATAGTAGCGACGATTTCCGCGTCGTTTGACTGGTCTCAGCTGGGTGAATTCCTGTTCCCAATAGCGCAGGACATGTGGCTTTACCCCACACAACTCGCTGACTTCACCAATTGTGAAGTAGCGTTTGGCGGGGATTGCGGGGAGTTCTTCGCGTACCGCACTCATCAGAGTCTTTCGCGGTTATTCAGTCTGGGCGGACTTTGCAGCTTGGGCAGTTTCTACTGCGATCTTCAGCATCTGGCTGGCGTGGAATGTCACGACACGACGAGCGCTGATCGGAATTTCTTCACCCGTCTTGGGATTGCGGCCGGGACGTTGCGGTTTGTCTCGCAGCTGGAAGTTGCCGAACCCCGAGAGCTTGACGCTGTCACCAGCCTCCAGCGAGGTACGAACCTCTTCAAAAAAACATTCAACCATGTCCTTTGCTTCGCGCTTGTTGAGACCGACTCTCTCAAACAAAAGATCGGCCAATTCAGCCTTGGTCAATGTCATGACAGCTCCGAAATAAATTTATTCAGCGACGAAACTAGTTACGCAACCTGGCCGCAAACTTTTGTTCCGCAATCGCAAGCAAACCAGCAACTACTTTATCGACTTCCGCATCTTCGAGTGTACGTTCAGTATCTTGCATAACTATACGGAACGCAAGGCTTTTACTACCTTCGGCAATGCCCTTCCCGGCATAAACATCAAACAGCTCAATTCGTCTCACTATGATTGGCGCAGTGTCCTCAAGGGCCGCCAGCAAGGTTTGCCACGAAAGCGCCTGCTCAACAATCAATGCGATATCGCGGGTAACGACAGGAAGGTTTGACAATTGTTTATATACGGCGAGGTTCCTGGGCAACAGGAAAACCGTATCCAATTCAAAAACGATGGGAGCCGTACCGAGGTCGTATTTCTGTACCCAGCGGGGATGCAGTTCACCGACAACGCCCACTTTCATTCCCTTGATGAAAACACTTGCCGATCGACCGGGATGAAGCGCAGGATGATTCGCTGGCTCCCAGCGTAAATCACCCGTTTGCAGCAAAGCTTCAACGTCAGCCTTGGTATCGTAAAAGTCGACTGGTCGAGAGGTCTCTCCCCATTGTTCTGCCATCACTGTTCCAGCGCAAAGGCCGGCCAGTCGCTGTGGCTGGGAAAATCCTTTAACCGGCTCACCGGCATCTGTCCTGCTGAAGCAACGTCCCAGTTCGAATACCCGTACCCGCTCCAGCTGACGTTTTCGATTGGTGACGACGTTTGCGACCAGTCCGCCGATCAGGCTTGAGCGCATGACGCTCATCTGGCTTGCGATCGGATTGGCCAAGGAAACCGGAGAATGATTTGCGCAGAAATCGGCTTCCCAGGCGGCGTCAACAAAGCTGTAGTTGATTACCTCTCGGTAGCCTCGCCCCACAATCTGGTGGCGCAAGGCCATGGCATCACGACGCATTTCGGTCGCAGGCAACATGGTTGCAGACGCCATCGGCGGGCGTGCAGGAATGTTGTCATAGCCGTGCAGGCGCGCAACCTCTTCAATCAGGTCGCGCTCGATTTCCATGTCAAAACGCCTTGCCGGCGGGGTGACAAGATATCCGTCAGCATGGCCGCGATAGGGAAATCCGAGTTTGTTGAGAAAACCCTCTATTGCCGCGTCTGAAAACCTCAGGCCGAGCACTTTGGCGAGCTGTGACGGACGCAAAGCAATGTCCTTCCGGCTTGGCAAATCTTCGTCCGAGACGGATTCGATGACAGGCCCGGCAACACCGCCACACAGTTGCAGCAACAACTCGGTAGTGCGTTCGATGGCATCACGCTGCAAGGTAAAGTCGACGCCCCGCTCGAAGCGATGCGAGGCATCCGATGCAAACCCATAGACACGCGCTTTGCCGGCAATCGCGGACGGAGCAAAGAATGCGCTTTCGAGAAACACATCGCGCGTTGCCGGGGTGACGCCAGAATCGTCGCCGCCCATTATGCCGGCGAGAGCGAGTGGGCGTTTTTCATCAGCAATCAACAACGTGTCGCTGCCTGGCGTGACAATCTGTTCGTTAAGCAGCTTCAGCGACTCACCATCTCTGGGGAAACGAACGTGAATCGCGCCAGAGAGCTTGGCGTTGTCGAAGGCGTGCAGCGGCTGCCCGAGCTCAAGCATCACATAATTTGTAATGTCCACTACGGCGGATATAGAACGCAACCCGCTTCGCTCAAGCCGTTTGCGCATCCAGTCTGGGGTTGTCGCGGCGGCGTTAATACCCCGTACGAGGCGACCACAGTATCGCGGGCAGGCCATCGTGACGTCCAGCACAACCTGCCGCACATCGTCAATGGTGGCAGGTACCGGATTTATCGGCGACAAATGCAAAGGTGCGCCCGTCAGAGCGGAAACTTCCCGTGCGATACCGGAGAGGGATAAACAGTCGGCGCGGTTTGGGGTCAGCTTGATGGTAAAAAGATTGTCGTCAAGGTCGAGCACTTCACGAACGTTTTTGCCCACCTGTGCGTCGTCCGCCAGGATGAACAAGCCACTTGCATCACTGGCAATGCCAAGTTCCTTGGCCGAGCACAACATGCCGAAGCTCTCAATTCCGCGAACCATCGCCTGTTTGATCTCGATGCCAGGCAACTTCGCTCCCACTAATGCACAAGGCACCAACAAGCCGGCCGCAACATTGGGAGCGCCGCAGACGATCTGCAACACTTCGCCTTGGCCGACGTCGACCTTGCAAAGCTTGAGCTTGTCGGCATCAGGATGCTTTTCCACTGAAAGCAGGCGTGCAACAACGACTTTTTCAAATCGAGCTGCCACGGGCTGCATCTCTTCGACTTCGAGTCCAGCCATTGTCAGCAAATGTGACAGTGCCTCGCTGTCGAGCGAGGGATTGACGAGGGTGCGCAGCCAGGATTCGGAAACTTGCATGGTTACTGGAACTGCGACAGAAAGCGCAGGTCGCCGTCAAAGAAGAGGCGCAGGTCGTTGATGCCATAACGCAACATAGTCAAGCGATCGGGGCCGAATCCGAAGGCAAAGCCCTGATAGCGATCGGCGTCAATGCCACCATGGCGCAAAACATTGGGGTGAACCATGCCGCAACCTGCGATCTCCAGCCAGCGTCCCTCATTGGGGCCGCTCATGAAAGCCACGTCAATCTCGGCTGATGGCTCGGTAAAGGGAAAGAAGGATGGCCGAAAGCGTACTTTCAGATCATCGGATTCGAAAAAACGGCGCAGGAAGTCGATCACTACGCCCTTGAGGTCGGAGAAGCTGACAGTCTCGCCTACCCACAAGCCCTCGACCTGATGGAACATTGGTGAGTGCGTTGCATCAGAGTCGACTCGATATACACGGCCCGGGGCAATGATGCGGATCTCCGGCATATCGGCCAGATGCTTGTGGCGTGCTACATGGGCCTGCATATAGCGCGACTGGATCGGACTGGTATGTGTACGCAGCAGAATGTCGGACATCACCTTGCCATCGGCATCCTGCAAATAAAATGTATCGTGCATCGAACGCGCCGGATGGTTTTCGGGCTGGTTCAATGCCGTGAAGTTGTGCCAGTCGGTTTCTATTTCTGGGCCATCAGCCACTTCGAAACCCATGGAATGGAACAGATGCTGAATTCGCTCCAGTGTCCTGGTAACCGGATGAAGGCTACCGACATCCCGACTACGTCCTGGCAATGTGACATCCAGCGCCTCGGCCGCCAGCTGTGCCTGCAGCGCAGCCTCACGCAGCGCATCGCGCCGGGAAGTCAAAGCCGCTTCGATCTTGTCCTTAGCTGCATTGATCGCAGCACCAGCGACCTTCTTCTCGTCGGGCGGTAATTTCCCCAGCCCTTTCAGCAATTCGGTCAAGGCACCGGTTTTGCCCAGATAGCGCGCTTTGGCTTCTTCGAGATGTGCAGGTTCTGCGGCCTGACCGAAGTCGGCTACTGCAGCAGATACGATTTGATCAAGATTGCTCATCAGTGCGTCAGCGATAAAAAAAGGAGGCCGGGGTTGTCCCTGAGGCCTCCTTTCTCACTGCGTCGAGATTACGACGACAGCTTGGCCTTGGCTTGAATCGCCAACGCGGCAAAAGCCGCTTTGTCGAAAACGGCCAAATCGGCCAGCACCTTGCGATCAACCTCGATCTCGGCTTTCTTCAGGCCATTCATCAGCGTGCTGTACTTGAGGCCGAGCTCGCGGGCACCGGCATTGATACGGGCAATCCAGAGTGAACGGAACTGACGTTTGCGTTGACGACGGTCGCGGTATTGATATTGACCAGCTTTCATCACCGCTTCTTTGGCGATGCGATATACCGTACTGCGACGGCCGCGGTAACCCTTGGCCCGGTCGAGAATCTTCTTGTGGCGTGCGTGCGCCGTTACACCGCGTTTGACTCTTGGCATGGTGTGTTCTCCTTATGCGTAGGGCAACATCGCGTGAACTGACTTCACATTGGTCTCGTGGACCGCCGTTGGGCCGCGCAGATGGCGCTTGTTCTTCGTGGTTTTCTTGGTCAGGATGTGGCGCTTGAACGCTTGTCCGCGTTTGACAGTGCCACCCGGGCGGACTTTAAGCCGCTTTGCGGCACCGCTTTTGGTTTTCATCTTCGGCATCGAAGAATCTCCTTTTGACACGCTACAAGGTGGCCTTCGACCTGAAGACACTTGATAACCCGTACCGCTTGTATTCCCTGCCGTCGTTTCTGACCGCAGGAGAAATTTTTTACTGCTTTATGCTGCTTTTACCTTCTTGTTCGGTGCCAGCACCATCACAAGTTGCCGGCCTTCCATTTTCGGGAACTGCTCGACGATTGCATGTTCTTCCAGATCCGCCTTGATCCGCTCAAGCATGCGAATTCCGAATTCCTGATGTGCCATCTCACGACCACGAAAACGCAAGGTAATTTTTGCCTTGTCACCTTCCTGCAGGAACTTGGTCAGGTTGCGCAACTTGATCGCGTAATCATTATCATCAGTAGCTGGGCGAAACTTGACTTCCTTGACCTGAATCTGTTTCTGCTTCAACTTCGCTTCATGCGCTCTTTTTGCTTCCTGGTATTTGAACTTGCCGAAGTCCATCAATCGGCAAACCGGTGGCGTGGCCATCGGCGCAATTTCTACCAGATCCACCCCAGCCTCTTCGGCCATGGTGAGTGCTTGTCGCACACTGACGATTCCTAGCGGTTCACTTTCCAGTCCGACCAAGCGGATTTCGGGGGCAGTGATTTCCTCGTTGAGGCGTTGCGACTTTTCCTGAGCGATGGTGCTGTTCTCCTAAAAACTTGCAAATATGGTCACAAAAATCCACTACGCCCGACTGCCAAGCTCTTGCAGCAGGCGCTCAATAAACGATTCGGGAGATATTTGCCCAAGATCCTGATTGCCTCGGGCGCGTATTGCAACCAACCCTGCGTCCTTTTCCTTGTCGCCAACCACTGCGAGAAAAGGACGCTTCAATAAACTATGTTCGCGGATTTTATAGTTTATTTTCTCTCCGCGCAAATCACATTCAACCCTGAAACCCGCATTCCGCAGCTTTTCCGCCACAGATTGGGCGTAATCGGCTTGCGCGTCGGAGATATTCATGACGACAACCTGCACCGGTGACAGCCAAAGCGGGAGCGCTCCGGCGTGGTGCTCAATCAGAATACCGATGAATCGCTCCAGCGAACCAAGTACCGCCCGGTGCAGCATGACCGGCACATGACGGGCGTTGTCCTCCCCGACGTATTCAGCGCCGAGCCTCTCGGGAAGAGAAGGATCAAGTTGCAAGGTGCCACATTGCCAGACCCGACCAAGACAATCCTTGAGCGAGAACTCGATCTTCGGTCCGTAGAAGGCACCTTCACCGGGTTGAATTTCGTAAGCAAGGCCTTTTGTCTTGAGCGCGTTGGCCAAGGCAGCCTCAGCCCTGTCCCAGGACTCGTCGGACCCAATTCGCTTGGCTGGGCGTGTAGACAGCTTGACGATGATTTCGGTAAAGCCGAAGTCCTCGTAGACGCTGCGTAGCAGGTCAATAAAGGCAGCGGCCTCGTCCTGCACCTGGTCTTCGCGGCAAAAAATATGCGCATCGTCCTGGACAAAACCACGCACCCGCATGATGCCGTGCAGGGCACCGGAGGGTTCGTTGCGGTGGCAGGAGCCGAATTCGGCCAGACGCAGCGGCAGGTCACGATAGCTCTTGACGCCCTGGTTGAAAATCTGGATATGCCCTGGGCAGTTCATCGGTTTTACCGCGTATTCGCGATTTTCCGACGAAGTGGTAAACATGTTTTCGGCGTAGTTGCCCCAGTGGCCTGATTTTTCCCACAGACTCCGGTCCATGACCTGCGGTGTACGCACTTCCTGATAGCCGTGTTTGCCCAGCACTTCACGCATGTATTGCTCAATCTGCTGCCAGACAATCCAACCGTGCGGATGCCAGAACACCATGCCCGGCGCTTCTTCTTGGAGATGGAACAGATCGAGCTGACGACCCAGCTTGCGGTGATCGCGTTTTTCGGCTTCTTCCAGCATGTGCAGATAGGCGTCGAGTTCTTCCTTCTTTGCCCAAGCAGTGCCATAGATGCGCTGTAGTTGCTCGTTGTTCTGGTCGCCGCGCCAGTAGGCGCCAGCCACCTTCATCAGCTTGAAGACCTTGAGCTTGCCGGTTGATGGCACGTGCGGACCGCGGCAGAGATCGATGAAATCCCCTTCGCGGTAGAGACCGATATCTTCGGCCGACGGAATTGAGGCGATGATCTCTGCTTTGTACTGCTCGCCGATTGACTTGAAGAAGTCGACGGCCTTGTCGCGCTGCCAGACTTCACGAACTACCGGAAAGTCTTTTTTCGCGAGCTCAGCCATGCGCTTTTCGATCGCAGCTAGGTCTTCGGGCGTAAACGGGCGCTTGTACGCGAAGTCATAGTAGAAGCCGTTTTCGATCACAGGGCCGATAGTCACCTGCGCCTCGGGGAACAACTCCTTGACTGCATAAGCCAGGAGGTGGGCGGTCGAGTGACGAATTATTTCCAGCCCATCCGCATCCTTGTCGGTAACGATAGCCAGGTTTACGTCCCGCTCAATGCGGTAGGATGTATCGACAACCTTGCCATTGACCCGACCGGCGAGCGCTGCCTTGGCCAGACCAGCACCAATTGAAGCAGCCACTTCGGCCACCGTCAATGCCTCTGAAAACTCCCTTTTTGAACCATCGGGAAGCGTTACTGCGACCATTCAAATCACTCCAAAAGAAACAGGGCGCTAAGGTTCTTCCTTATCGCCCTGCCATGCGTGGTTGCTGCAAAATCTATGTCTGAAGTTTACCACAGGCACTACTCATACCTGACCTCGACAATCTCGATTTCCCTGACGCCAGCGGGCGAATCGAATCGAACAAGGTCACCTTCGCGGGCCTTCATCAGCGCGCGCGCCAAAGGCGAAATCCAGCTGATTCGACCCGCGGAAACATTTGCTTCGTCAATACCCACGATCTGGTAGGTCGCTTCGCCATTTTCGTCGTTGATCAGGACGGTTGCACCAAAGAACACCTGCCCAACGTTTTCCCGCCGTGCCGGATCGACGACTACGGCGCTATCCAGTCGTTTGCTGAGAAAGTGGATGCGACGGTCGATCTCTCGCAGCCGCTTCTTCCCATAGATGTAGTCACCGTTCTCGGAGCGATCCCCATTGCCGGCCGCCCATGAAACGACCTGCACGATCGCCGGACGCTCGACCTTGATAAGTTGTTCGAATTCATCGCGCATCTGCCGATGTCCCGATGGGGTCATATAATTTTTGGTGTTGGGCGGCAGTGCTGGCACGTTGCCGGTATCCTCGCCATCTTCGTCACCGTCGTTTTCCTTGACGAACGCCTTGTTCATGTCTGTTCGCTCGATTCCATGTTTGCAGCGCAAATTCTACCTTTGATGAAAACGCACTCTCTTTTTGCCATGCTGTTGCTGCTTTCCACAAATGCATATTCGGCAGATCCTGGTTGGCTGGCTTGTCGGAACGAGCCGAGTGAAAGGCAACTGGCATGCTACCAGCAGGCAACCGATCAGTACCTGACCGACAACAGGCCTATGGAGAAGAAGGCAGAAGCAGCGGCGGAAGTCAGCACCCCCAACTATGATTGGAAAACCGATCGTTTGTGGCCATTGCCACAAGAGATGCCGGATACGCGGCGCCTGGCCAATACATTTCTGCAATACAAGCAGAACTATCTGCTGGCCGACCTGATGCGCAATCCAAACGAAACACCAAACAGTCCCAACCCGCTCAACAATGTACTGACGCCATCACCTGCCAAGGGTGAAGAGCTGAAGTTTCAGATCAGCCTTAAGGGGCAATTGCCGCTTAGCTGGCCGTGGGGCGATACGCTTTGGTTTACTTATACGCAGCAGTCGCATTGGCAGGCCTTCAATGGCAACAATTCGCGGCCGTTCCGCGAGACCAATTACATGCCAGAGCTCATTTTCCTGTCACACCGCTTTGACGATCGGGTACCCACGCTGGGTGCCCTCACGCCGCGCCTGCTCAATCTGAGTTACATCCACCAATCGAATGGCGAAACGTTGCCCGAATCACGCAGCTGGAATCGTTTGACAGCTCAAATAGGTAGCGAATACCGATTCAAGGATTCGGAATTGGGCGCACAGGAAAAAAAACTCACGGTAACAATACGCCCCTGGTGGCGAATACCCGAAGATGGCAAGGATGACGACAATCCAGACATCACCAAATACATGGGGCATGGCGATCTGGAAATAGGCTACTGGCACGGACGTCAATTCATGACTGCAGTCTTGCGCAGTCGTGCCGTGCAATTGGACTGGTCATATCCCCTGTCGGCCGAGCTCAACGCACTCAACTTTCACCTCCAATACTTCAATGGCTATGGCGAAAGCCTGATCGACTACAACCACAAATTGCACTCCTTCGGCATCGGCTTCTCCCTGCCCTATTGAGCCCGACCGATCAGGGCTGCTTTTGCGGAGTTTGCACGAACACCTCGCCATCCTTGACGAGACCGAGCTCAAAACGAGCGCGCTCTTCGATGGCGTCGTAGCCCGACTTCAGATCACGTACTTCTGCGTCCAGCGCTGCATTGCGCTGCTCAAGTTTCTGGTTGACGTCGCGTTGGCCCGAAAGCTGGCGATCCATGTCCCAGACGCGGTACCAACCGCCCTTGCCGAACCACAAAGGGTATTGCAGCAGCAGGATCAGGACAGTCAGTATCAGCGTCGCCCAACGCACGGTGGCGAATTACTTGCGCAGGTTGTAGAAGGTAGCGCGACCCGGGTAACTTACGGAATCGCCAAGATCCTCCTCAATGCGCAGCAACTGGTTGTACTTGGCAATCCGATCGGAGCGGGAAAGCGAACCGGTCTTGATCTGGCCGGCATTGAGGCCCACAGCGATGTCGGCAATGGTCGAATCTTCGGTCTCACCGGAGCGGTGTGAAATCACCGCGGTATAACCGGCGCGCTTGGCCATCTCGACCGCAGCGAAGGTTTCGGTCAGGGTGCCGATCTGGTTGATCTTGATCAGGATCGAGTTGGCAATGCCTTCCTCAATGCCGCGCTTGAGGATTTTGGTGTTGGTAACGAACAGGTCATCGCCAACCAATTGCACCTTTTTCGCCAGCTTGTCGGTCAGGGTTTTCCAGCCGGCCCAGTCGCCTTCATGCATGCCATCTTCGATGCTGACAATGGGGTATTTGTCAGCCAGCGTCGCAAGATAGTCGGCAAAGGCTGCTGACGTAAGTTCCAGACCTTCTGAGGCCAGGTGGTATTTGCCGTCCTTGTAGAACTCGGATGCGGCGCAGTCCAGCGCCAGCAGCACATCCTGCCCCGGGGTATAGCCTGCAGCCTCGGTTGCCTTGAGAATCAACTCGATCGCCTCGTCGTTGCCGGACACGTTTGGGGCGAAGCCACCTTCGTCGCCCACGGTGGTCGGATACCCTTTCTTGTCGACCAGCTTCTTCAGGTGGTGAAATATTTCCGCACCACAGCGCAGGGCTTCGCGAAAGCTTTGTGCGCCGACCGGCATGATCATGAACTCCTGGATGTCCAGATTGTTGTTTGCATGGGCGCCGCCATTGATGACATTCATCATCGGTACCGGCATCTGCATCGGGCCGGAGCCGCCAAAGTAACGGTAGAGCGGCAGGCCTGACTCTTCGGCCGCAGCCTTGGCCACGGCCATCGATACCGCCAGCATGGCGTTGGCACCAAGGCGTGACTTGTTTTCCGTGTCATCCAGTTCGATCATGGCGCGATCGATAAAGGACTGTTCTTCCGCATCCAGGCCGATGATGGTTTCGGCAATTTCGGTGTTCACGTTCTCGATGGCCTGCAGTACACCTTTTCCAAGATAGCGTTTGGCATCGCCGTCACGCAACTCGATGGCTTCGCGTGAACCGGTCGAGGCACCTGAAGGCACAGCGGCTCGACCAAGAATGCCGGACTCCAGCAGAACATCGGCTTCAACGGTGGGATTGCCGCGCGAATCGAGAATTTCGCGGGCGATGACGTCAACAATTGCACTCATGGGAAAACCTTTAATAAAACGTCGATTGATGGACAAAGATTGGAGGAATTATAAGGTGCCGGATTTCTTGACCAGCGCATCGAGATCACGCAGGGTTGCGAGCAAATCACGCAATTGGCCAAGCGGCCAGGCATTCGGACCGTCCGACATGGCCCTGGCCGGGTCGGGGTGGGTTTCCATGAACACGCCGGCAATACCGACAGCCATTGCCGCACGCGCCAAAACCGGCACAAATTCGCGTTGGCCTCCAGAGGTGGTACCTAGCCCGCCGGGCAATTGCACCGAATGTGTGGCGTCGAACACCACCGGGCAATTTGTCTCCCGCATGATGGCCAGCGAGCGCATGTCCGACACCAGATTGTTGTAGCCGAAGCTGGCACCACGTTCGCAGACCATGATCGTATCTGCCCCGCCGTTGGCTTCCATCGCCTTCGCCACCACATGCTTCATGTCGCCGGGAGCCAGAAACTGGCCCTTCTTGATGTTGACCGGC
Source organism: Betaproteobacteria bacterium (assembly GCA_947478755.1). Taxonomy (GTDB): domain Bacteria; phylum Pseudomonadota; class Gammaproteobacteria; order Burkholderiales; family Rhodocyclaceae; genus Georgfuchsia. The sequence continues at coordinate 15,807 of CANJXH010000043.1, forward strand.
TTGCCGGAGGCTGCGCAGGCCTGGATGAAATCGGTTTGCCGGCAAAGGAACGCCGGCGTCTGCAGCACGTCGACAACAGCGGCGACATGCGGCACTTCCTGCTCGGTATGCACGTCGGTCAGCACCGGCACGCCAATCTGCTTTTTCACCTCGGCCAGTATCTCAAGACCCTTATCCATGCCGAAGCCGCGGAACGACGACGTCGAACTGCGGTTGGCCTTGTCGTAGGACGACTTGTAGATGAAGGGAATGCCAAGCCCGGTGCAGATGTCCTTGATCTGGCCAGCGGTATCCAGCGCCATCTGCCGTGATTCGATCACGCAAGGTCCGGCAATCAGGAAGAAGGGATGATTCAGTCCGACTTCAAATCCGCAGAGCTTCACGCGCGCATCCCTTCAAAATCCCGACAGTTATTCGATGCGCGATTGTACCGCAGCGAATCACCGGCTCGCCGGCACCATCGACGGACCGGCAGGTAGAATCAGCCGTAATTTGCTGCCGTCGATCAACAATCCTTCTCTTGAAAATCCGCTCCATCTTCAAGCTCGTTGCCAGTACCGCGCTACTTGCGCTGTTGCTCTGGTTCATTGGCCCGTCACGCGTGATGGCGAGCTTTTCACGGGCCGATCCGGGCTGGCTCGGCGCTGGGTTTGTTGCCTCTCTCGCGGCCAGCCTGTTGTCCGCGTTGCGCTGGCACGCACTGGCATGCTGGCTCGGCATGCCAGTGCCCCGCGCCCGGATGATTCTCGCGTATTGGCGTGGCGTGATGGCCAACACGGTACTTCCCGGTGCCACGCTGGGTGGCGATGCACTCCGATCACTGCATCTTAAAGAGCAGGGGCATTCGCTGTCGCGTGCTGCTGCAAGCGTGGTGCTGGATCGTCTGTCGGGCTTGTGGATGCTGGTATCGATTTCGCTTGCGATGACCGTTGCAGCCCTGTCTTCGGGGTTGCTACCTGAAACGACATTGTCGCTTTCGCTTGTCGCTGCCGTCGTACTGACACTCGTTGCACTTGCCGCACCCGCTGTTGTCCTGTGGCTTTCAGGTCGAATGCTGAATCTTTTTCCCCTTGCGCTGGGCAGCAAAGTGAGGCCCATGGCTGCCGCCCTAGGTGTGCTGTCCGTTCGCGCAATGCTGCTGCATATGTACGGAAAGCAAATGCTATGGTCTGGTAGCGTCCAGCTTTTTTCCATATTGGCGTTCGCCTGTGGCGGCTATGCGATCGGGCTTGATTTGCCATGGTGGCAGTTCGTGATCGCGGCCGGGCCAATATTCGCTTTCGCCGCGCTGCCAGTCGGGGTGGGCGGCTGGGGTACTCGGGAAGCGGCGGCGGCCGTCGTGCTGGGAGCCTTTGCGGTACCGCATGAAGCGGCCGTGGCCTGCGCAATACTCTATGGCTTGTTTGCGACCCTGCAGGGCCTGCTGGGTGCGCTGTCCCTATTTTTGAGCAAAGGAAAATCACATGGCTAGGATTGCCAACTTCACCCTGCCCGCCACGGGCGATCAAACCATTTCTCTGGCGTCACTCAAAGGCAAATCCGTAGTGCTCTACTTCTATCCGAAGGACAGCACGCCGGGTTGCACGACCGAGGCGCAGCAATTTCGTGACCTGCATTCGAAGTTCGTCAAAGCCGATGCAGTGATCCTTGGCGTGTCGCGTGACAGCATCAAGTCGCACGAGAACTTCAAGGCCAAGATGGGGCTGCCGTTTGACCTGCTGTCGGATGCCGACGAGGCCTTGTGCATCCAGTTCGGCGTCATCAAGATGAAAAATATGTATGGCAAACAGGTTCGCGGGATCGAGCGATCAACCTTCCTGATTGATGCCAAGGGCTCGTTGCAACAGGAATGGCGCGGGGTCAAGGCTGATGGCCATGCGGCAGCGGTGCTGGAGGTGCTGAAGGCGCAGAAATGAACAGGACTGGCTCATCCGTTTTGCTGACACCCGAATGAGGCTCCTGCCGGAACCGCCCAGCATCGAGTCACTTCGCGCCAGGCTTGGGAAAGCCTACGCCTGGGTCGTGCTGATTGTGATCTCCGGCGGTGGCATAGCAGCGATCCTCACGTCGGCCAGTTTCAATGTCGCTGTTCCCGCATTGATGAGTCAATTCAATGTTGGTCACGATGTGGTGCAACTCGTCGTCAGCGCCTATATGGCGGCGATGACCATCGCCATGCTGCCTGCAGCATGGCTGTTTGAGCGTTTTGGTCTGCGCCGGTGCTTTCTGTTCTCGATGTGCTTCATGCTCGCCGTAAGCGTATTGGGATCGTTCAGTCCCTCATTCGCTTTTCTGGTTGGCATTCGTATGGCCCAGGGTGCGGCGGCAGGCATGATGGGGCCAATGGGCACCGTTGCCGTGATGCGCTTGTTCCCACCCCATCTGCAGGGGCGTGCATGGGGCGTCGTCGGTTTTTCGGTCGTGTTGGGCCCTGCTGTTGCTCCGGCGCTGGGCGGTGTGCTGATAGACCGATACGGCTGGCAATCCATATTCTGGATCAATATTCCGTTTTGCATCCTCGCCATTACGGCCGGACTGTTTTTGCTGCCGCTGGCGCCGCCACGAACCGAAAAGGGCCCGGA
>CANJXH010000044.1 GCA_947478755.1 Betaproteobacteria bacterium
CGGCGATTTTCTTGTTTTGCTCGGTGCTCATGGTTCTTTCCTTGTCTCGCGGTTCAGCTCACAGTGGAACATTGAAGGTGTCCGCCACATGCAGTGTGTCGAGGTGTTCGCGGATGCCTGAAATCTTGCCATTGCGAAACGTGAACAGGAAGTGATAGGTAGTGGTGTAGCGCTTGCCGGTAAAGGCCATCCCGTCGGATTCGGCCTCAACCGCGACGCGATCCCCCTCTGCCGTGGTGCCTTGCACGTTGATGGCGAAGCCGGGTTCGAACTTGCCCGACGACCCCTCGATGAACTCTATGAGCTTCGCCTTGGTCATCGTGCCCGCGATCGGCAACCTGTCGGGTTTGCCGTTGATCCAGTAGGTCGCATCGTCGGTCATCAGTGCCCCGAAACGCGGTACATCCAGATCGGCCAGGGCAGCGATGAAATCCAGTGCGGTTTGCCTGTTCTGATTAGCACTCATGAACGTCTCCTTAATGATTGTAGTTTTTGACGGTCATCCTTCCGGATGCCGGGAATTAATTTTAATCGAACCGCGCTGTTATGACCATTGGCCCGGAAAACGTATTGGAGTTGAATTTCTCCAGGAAGAATTCGACTCTGTGCACATGGTACGCATAAGCACAACGACAATTCGATTTCCAAATGTCACTGGCCCGAATGGCACTTACTTAAGCATCGTCATCCCCGCGAAGGCGGGGATCCAGGGCCTTTTATCGCTAACACCACTGGATTTCCGCCTTCGCGGTAATGACAAAACATGGGGAATCAGCCTTAAGTAAGTGCCATTCGTCACTGGCCCCTTTTGGTTACTTTAGAATTAACCATGGGCCTTGTGTCCGACTCTGGTGCTTAACGATGAAATTTCACGTAGACGGAATCCCGACCTGCCCGGTCGATCTGGCGAACGCCGCCACTTTTGCGGATGGCCCTCCCCATCAGCTGTTCGCCGAGTTGCGCGAGCATGTCCCGGTGGCCTGGAATCCGCCGGGCGTCGATGCCGATGGCTTCTGGTGCCTGACCAGGTTCGACGACATCGTCCCCGTCAACAAGGACTGGCAGCGGTTTTCCTCGGCGCGGAAAGGTTCCTTTCTCACCGAAGGCGGCATCCTGCCGAAGGAGTTCACGTCCCTGATATTCAACATGATGGACCCGCCGGTGCATGACCGGCACCGCGGGCTGGTGCAGACGGCTTTCACCCCCAAGGCGATCAACGAACGCGAACAGGACATCCGGCGCACCATCAATCTGCTGATCGACGATGTGATCGAGCGCGGTGAGTGCGATGTGGTTCGTGACCTGGCCATCGAACTACCGCTGATCGTCACCGCCAACATGCTCGGTGCGCCCGTCGAAGACCGGAAGAAACTGTTCGCCTGGGCCAATGTCCTCTCGGACACCACGGCGCCGCGCGAAGAAAAGTTGGCCGTCATGGGGCAGGTGAGCAGCTATCTGCCGCAACTGATCGCCAGCCGCAGGCAACAGCCGACCGAAGACCTGCTGAGCCGCTTGCTCCATGCCGAGCTCAATGGCGAGCGTCTGAGCGAGGTCGAGGTCATGGCGCACTTCGTCCAACTCATGCTGGGCGGCAGCGAGACCACGCGCAACGCTTACGCTGGCGGCCTGCTGGCGCTGCTGGAATACCCGGAACAAATGCAGCGCCTGCGCGATGAACCTGCGCTGATCCCCAACGCGGTGGAAGAAATCCTGCGCTGGGTGACGCCCATCCACCACCAGGCGCGCACCGCCACCTGTGACCTGCAGATCGGCGACATGTCGATCGCCGAGAACGACAAGGTGGTGATGTGGTACGCGGCAGCCAATCGCGACCCGGCGCAAAACCCTGATCCGGGACGCTTCGACGTCGCACGCGTCAAACCAAAGCACCTGACGTTTGGCATGGGCCTGCACGTTTGCGTCGGCAATCAGCTGGCGCGACTGGAGCTGCGCGTGGCTCTGGAAGAAACCCTGCGGCGCTTGACGAAGATCGAGCTCTCGGGCCCGGCCACGCGCAAACCAAGCAACTGCTTCAACTGGATGCTGTCGGTGCCGATCCGTTTTGAACCTGGCCCGAGGGAAGGCGTCACTGAACGGATCTGATGAGGCGAGTCATTTGAAAACCGAAATGACACTTACCCTTTTAGTTCGCGCTTTTAGTTCGCTTCATTTACTTCGCTTTTAGTTCGTCTCAGTCATTTCGCCGGCGCTTGCATCGCCATCGTCGGGTGCAAGCCGGCGGTGCCGAATCCCGTCCACGCAATCGGATCGCTGGCAAGCGCAGCCGCTTCCTTCATTGGCAGGTCGGTTTTCCAGCGGTTAGCGAGCAAGCGCCGCCCCGAGAATCCGTTGGACTCGTCGGAAGCCAGGAAGAGAACTGGCGCCGCCATGATCGTGTCTGGGAACAATTGATCGCGCGGGATACCCACCTCGTCGGTCATCCGCGTCGCCGTTCCACCACCGGGGATGAGCACGTTCGCGGTGACGCCAGTATCGGCGAGGTCCTTCGCCATCACCGCCGACTCGGCCTCGAGTGCCGCCTTTGAGCCGCCATATAGCGGAATGCGCAGCATGGTGTCGAGGCTGGTGGTGTTGGCAACGATGCGGCCCCAGCCGCGCTCGATCATGCCCGGCACCAGCAAGTTGCTCAGCACCAGCGGCGCAATTGTGTTGATCGCGAAAAAGCGCTCAATCACGGCGCGGTCGGATTTCCAGAATCGGTAGGGGTTGGTGAAGTAGTCGCGGCTCAGCGCGTTGATGCTGATGCCGGCGTTGTTGATCAGGATGTCGACGCGGCCGAACAGCGCTGTCGCCTGTTCGGCGAGGCGCTCGGCTTCGCCGGGCAGGGCAAGGTCGACGGCAATCCATTTTGCGGTGCCCCGCGTGTCACCCGCCTTGGCGACGGCGTCCTTGAGCGCGGCCGTGTCGGTTGATGCCAGGATTACGTCGTAGCCGTTCTGCAGCAATGCCGTGGCCATGACCTGCCCAAGGCCGCGACCACCGCCGGTTACCAGGGCAACCCTCTTCTCTTTTGCCATTTGTCTTGCTCCTCGTTCGTGTTCAAAACCCGTTGCCGAATTATCAAGGCGAATTCAGATGTCAACGCAGATGCCACCGCACCCCATGTCACCGCACCCAATCGTCAACATCGTCACCACAGTCCTTGGTCGTCATCTTTGCGCTTGCGTGGTGGAATGGCCTTGGGCATCCCCACCAACAACTCTGGCGGGGGAGCTTGCAGGAAGGTTCGCGCGATCTCCGGGTTGCGGCAGTTCAGCCATGCGTCGTAATCCTCCGGCTTCACGATCACCAGCGAGCGCTTTTCATCACCGGGTTTGTGAAACTGGCGCATGAAGGGGTGCTCATCCGCATTGACGGTGATCTGGGTAAAGGCATGGCGCGGGTTGTCGCCATCGGCGTCCCACTGTTCCCACATCCCCGCCACCGCAAAGGGCTCGCCGCTGGCCAGGCCGATCTGCCAGCGCACGGCCTTGCCGCTCTCGTAGCTGGGTTCAAAAAAGGCATCCATCGGCACCAGGCAAAGCTGCGACTTGGCCCAGGGCCGTTTGTAGCTGCGCAGGCTGCCTATCGTCTCGGCACGGGCGTTCATGGTGCTGAGCCGGATGCCGGGCGGCATCTTGTCCTTGGGCACCAATCCATATTCGCCCAGCAGCGCAATACGCTGCCCCGCCTCGGCAATGATCATGGGCGCTTCGTAGTGCTGCCAGATTTCGGGCTTGTACGGTTTGTTGAACCGCAACTCAACCTTGAAGTTGGCGCGCATTCGCTGCGGCTCGGGGGAGGTGTAATTGACGCACATGGACGAGAGATTAGCCGATCTTTCCCAATTGGAGACAATGCAAACCTGACTCCAATGGGTTTGTTGCGGCGTAGCTTGTGATGGCTGCCATTCCGAAATCAATCTGACCACGTTGGTTCGCGATAGCCGACGCCCCATTAAAAGATCGAAGCCGCACCGAATGGTTAGTTTCATTTGATCTTGCTAAACTGGCCGGGCAGCATGTTGCATCAGGGACAAATAATCGGAGGAGGAGCCATGAGCATGACAAAACGGCCTGTCAAATTCGCTTTCCCCATGCAGTTGCCACGTTACGTTTCGCCGCGTGTGGCGGGCGAGACTGCGAAGATGCTCGAAGCCACGGGTGTCGTCGACGATCTGCTGATCTATGACTATCTTGTGTCGTTCAACCCGCGCTCCATGTGGACGCCGGACGTGACGCCGCTGGCCAACACCTATCCCAACGACGATTCGTACCACGATGCCTTTGTCCTCGCGGCGATAGCGGCGGGCGTGTCGGACCTCGGCATCGGCATCATGACGGACTCGATGCGTCGCGGAACGTGGCTGTCGCAAACCATGTTCTCGCTGGCCGATGCCACCGCTGGCCAGGTGACGCTGGCGCTGGGCGCGGGCGAAGCGCGCCACGGCAAGCCCTTTGGTTATGACCGCAAGGAAGGCCTCGGCCGCATGAAGGACCTGATGCAGATATGGAACCTCATGCTCGACTGCGACGGCCCCTTCGATTTTGACGGCAAGTACTGGAAGATGCAGCAGGGCTATCTCGGTACGATACGGCCAAAACGTCGCCCCAAGCTATGGGCGCTCGGCGGCGGGCCGAAGCTGATCGAATACGCCACACAATATGCCGATGGTTTGCTGACCTATGTGCCCGGCGTCTGGGGTACGGGGCAGGTCTGCGCCGAGACCATCGCCCGCATCAAGGACATGGTGGCGAAGAACTGCCGTGACCCCGACGCCTTCGAGATCGGCGTCATGGCCGGCACTGTCCTGCACGAAGACCCGCAGGAGATCGACAAAATCCTCGAGCACCCGCTGGTCAAGCTGATCTCTGCGCTGTTCGGCCGCATTGCAATGAAGGACTGGATCAGCGAAGGCCATGAGCCGCCTTTCCCGGTCGACTGGCACTATGCCAACGACTACTTCCCGATCTCGGCCACGCGTGCGGACATGGAAGCGGCCAACGCAAAGATGACGCGCGAAATGATGTGGAAGAGCAATTTCATCGGCACCCCGGCCGACGTGGCGGCGCAGTTTCAGGATTACATCGATGCCGGTGTGACCTGGGTGGTACCAATCGATCTCGGCGGCTTCTGCAGTCTGGACCCGGCAGAGTCGGTCAGGCGCATGGTTGACGTGGCGCGGATTCTCAAGAGTCAATAGATACAGAATTACGGCGCAACCGACTTCAATTCAAATGGATTGGAGTGACTTGAAATTCGAAATTGCTCTGACCCCGTTAATCCTCCGGGGAGGTGTAATTGACGCACATGGACAAGAGATTTTCCGATATGGCGAACTTTGAAACAAGGCGAGCCTGAGCTCTTTAAATTGTTCATGGCCTGTTCATGCCAGCCATGGTTGCCTTCAAGCCGAAAGCCGCAATCCCAGTTCCAGCCCCTGGCGCAGGCAGTCATCCGAGTTCGCGTAATCCCATCCTTCTCGATAATTCCCTACTGATTGCCGAAATGGGCACTTGGTTCGACGGTTTGTGGGTCGAGACTTCGCCTCCTGTGGTCGATGAGGCCAGCGCCTATATCCAGTGGCTCGACGAGGAAGCCACGCTACTCAATAGCCATGAGAAAGCCTCGGCAGTACGAGATTCATCTTCACGGGAAACGTTGCGCCGGTCACTGGTAACCCGGCTCAACAACTCCAAACACTTGGTGCTTGTTCTGACTGCAACTACAAAGAACGATACCGATTGGGTTCCATTCGAGATAGCTCACGCTATTGATGTATGCCAGATGCCGATAATCGCAGTCTACCCGGACTACTCGTCGATACTAGCTCCAGCAGAACTTTCCGGTTATTGGCCTTCTGCTCTTGCAACACGCATCAATAACGGTACAGCTCGGGTAATTCACGTTCCCTTTAAGCTTCCGGCTGTTCTTGATGCTGTAGAGCAGTTTGGAGTCTCAAATACAGCCTACCCAACGGATGGCTACGGTTTCTATAACCGCGAAACTCAGGTTGGTTGGGGTCTCATAAAACCCTAACAATACTCGGCACACGGATGGTTCTTCATGCCGCCGGTGTGTAGGAAGCTAAGTCCTAATGTCGGCTTCTCAAATATTCGATCGGCTGCTCTAGCGAGTAGCAGGCCAAGCTCGCTAAATGAGTAACCGCTTGATCTCGTAAATCGCCTGCAACGCATCTCTCGGTGAAAGCTCATCGGGGTTGATGTCCTCCAGCGCCAGCAACGCCGGATGCGGCTCCGTCACTTCTTCCACCGGCTGCGCCGCGAACAGATCGTGTTGATTGGTTGAGGCGGTCTGAGCATTCTCCAGTTTCGCCAACTGCTTTCGTGCATCGCGCAGCACGGCGGCCGGCACGCCGGCCAGTGCGGCGACGTGGATGCCGTAGCTTTGGGAGGCGGCGCCTTCTTCCACGGCGTGCATGAAGACGATGGTCTTGCCGTGCTCGACGGCGTCGAGGTGCACGTTGGCGCACTCGGGGTAGTCCTGCGCGAGGCGCGTGAGTTCGAAGTAGTGGGTGGAGAACAGCGTCAGCGCGCCGTTCTTTTCGATCAGGTGGCGGGCGATGGCGTAGGCCAGCGCGAGGCCGTCGAAGGTGGAGGTACCGCGCCCGATCTCGTCCATCAGCACCAGGCTTTTGCCGGTGGCGCCGTTAAGGATGGCGGCGGCTTCGGTCATCTCGACCATGAAGGTGGATCGCCCCGAGGCGAGGTCGTCGGTGGCGCCGATGCGGGTGTAGATGGCGTCGATCGGGCCGAGCACGCAGGCCTGCGCCGGCACAAAGCTGCCACAGTGCGCGAGCAGCACGATCAGCGCCACCTGCCGCATGTAGGTGGATTTGCCGCCCATGTTGGGGCCGGTGATCAGCAGCATGCGCCGCGTCGGGTTGATGCGCGTGTCGTTGGCGATAAACGTATCGACTTGCTCTTCCACCACCGCATGTCGGCCGGCGATGATCTCGATGCCGCTGCCGCCGCCAATATGGTCGCGAAACTCGGGCATGCAGTAGTCGTGGGTCAGCGCGGCATCGGCAAAGGCGGCGAGGCCGTCGAGCGTGGCCAGCGCGCGGGCGATGCGCTGCAGCGTCTCGATGTGCGGCGCAAGGGCGACGAGCACGGCTTCGTAAAGCTGTTTTTCCAGCGCGAGGGCGCGGTCGTTGGCGGAGAGCGCCTTGTCTTCGAAGGCCTTGAGCTCGGGCGTGATGTAGCGCTCTGCGTTCTTCAACGTCTGGCGGCGGCGATAGTCGTCGGGGATCTTTTCGGTGTTGGCGTGGGTGACTTCGATGTAGAAGCCATGCACCTTGTTGAATTCGACACGCAGGCTGGCGATGCCGGTGCGCTCGCGCTCGCGCGTTTCCAGCGCGAGCAGGAACTCGCCGCAGTTGGCCTGGATGCCGCGCAGCTCGTCGAGGTCGGCGTTGTAGCAGGCAGCGATGACGCCGCCTTCGCGCAGCACGACGGAGGGCTCGGGCTGGATCGCGGCGGTGAGCAGGGCGAGGCAGGCGTCGGGGGTGGCGAGGTCGTGGTGGAGTACTGTCAGCAGCGGGGAATCAAGGCCGGTGATTGCGGCTTGCAAATCAGGAAGGGTGGCAAGGCTGGTGCGCAGCGACGAGAGGTCGCGCGGGCGCGCGCTCTTCAAGGCGATGCGCGCGGTGATGCGCTCGACGTCGGCGATGTTCTTGAGTTGTTGCTTGAGGGCGGGCAGGGTTGAAACCCCGCCGTTGCCGAGCAGCCCGGCAATTGCGCCGTGGCGTGCGCTGGCCTGCTGCCGGTCCGAGAGCGGATGGTGCAGGCAGTGCCGCAGCCAGCGCGAGCCCATGCTGGTGGCGCAGGTGTCGAGCAGGGAGAGCAGGGTAGGCTCGGGTTTGCCGGCGATGGTCTCGCTGATTTCGAGGTTGCGGCGCGAGGCCGGGTCGAGGCGCAGGTATTCGTTGTCGCGCTCGACCTTGAGGCTGGTGATGTGGGCCAGGGTCTGCAACTGCGTGGCGCGGGCGTATTCGAACAGGGCACCGGCAGCGGCGAGTGATGGCGTGGCACCCTCGATGCCGAAACCGGCAAGGTCGCGCGTGGCGAAGTGCTGGGTGAAGGCGCGCTGGGCAGATTCGGTATCGAAATGCCAGTCGGGCAATCTGCGGATGGCGGTGGCGCGGATGTCGAGCGCACTGGTATCGCTGCTGTCGGCAAGCAGTATCTCGGCTGGGTTGAGGCGCTGCAGATGCATGGCCAGAGAGGCTGCCGGCGCGTCGAGCAGGCGCAGGTCGCCATTGGCGAGGTTGAGCCAGGCGAGGCCGGCATTCTGCTTTTCGATGAACAGCGCAAGCAGCAGGCTGTCGCACTTGTCGTCCAGCAGTGCGGCATCGGTGAGTGTGCCGGGGGTGACGATGCGGGTGACGGCGCGCTCCACCGGGCCCTTGCTCGCGGCCGGGTCGCCGATCTGTTCGCAGATCGCGACCGAGACGCCGAGCTTGACCAGCTTGGCGAGGTACTGCTCGGCCGCGTGGTAGGGCACGCCGCACATGGGGATGGGCTTGCCGTTGGACGTGCCGCGCGCGGTGAGGGTGATGTCGAGCAGCTTGGCGGCCTTGACCGCATCGTCATGAAACAGCTCGTAGAAGTCGCCCATGCGATAGAACAGCAGGCTGTCCGGATGCTGCGCCTTGATGCGCAGGTACTGCTGCATCATCGGGGTGTTGCCGTTGGCGTTTGCCGGTGGAAGGGTTTCGGACTTCATTGCCCGGATTATAAGGACTGGTGCTTGCTATAGCTCCCCCTCTCCCTTGATGGGAGAGGGCTGGGGAGAGGGTGGAATGGTTGGCAGTGAGAGGGTGGAATGGTCACCAAGCCCCCTCTCCCCAACCCCTCTCCCACCAGGGGAGAGGGGCTTTGAACGCCGGACGGTTTACACTCGGCAGCATGGACAAGGACACGTCAAACACCGCGAAACAGCGACAACAGATCCTCCGCGGCTTTGCGGCGGCCAGTTGCGTGGTGGTGTTCTGGTCCGGTTTCAACATCGTTTCGCGCATGGGCGGCAAGAGCGCGCTGACGCCCTTTGACACGGTGGCGCTGCGCTTTGCGATATCGGGCCTGATCATGCTGCCGTTTCTGTTGCGCCGGCCCTTCGCCATACCGTGGCGGCAAAAGCTGGGCGTGGTGCTGATCGGCGGCCTGTTCTACAGCCTGATGGTGTACAGCGGCTTTGTGTTTGCGCCGGCCGCGCATGCGGGCATCCTGGTCAATGGCGGCATCCCGTTTGCGGCGGCGATGTTTGCCTGGCCGATACTCGGCTTTCGCCCCAGCCGGCCGGTGGTGCTGGCGTTCTCGCTCACGGCCATCGGCATTGGGCTCATCGCCGTGCAGAGCCTGATGGTGGCGAAGGTGTCGGCTGAGCGCTGGTGGCTGGGCGACATCTTTTTCTTTTTCGCTGCGCTGAGCTGGGGGCTGTATGGCGTGCTGCTGCGCAAGTGGCAGCTGCAGGCGGTGGATGCGATTGCGGCGCTCACGGTGGGCTCGGCCGTGCTCTATCTGCCGGTGTATCTGCTCTTCTTGCCCAAGGCGATCATGCTGGTGCCGCACGACCAGCTGTTGCTGCAGGGGGTGTATCAGGGAATCATTGCTGCGCTAGGCGCGGGGCTGGGCTATGCGTATGCGACGCAGACCATCGGGCCGATCAAGGCCTCGCTGATGCTGGCGCTGGTGCCGGGTGTATCAAGCGTGATGGCGGTGCCGCTGCTGGGCGAGCCCTTGGGCGTGACGACGGTGCTGGGCTTGCTGTGCGTCACCATCGGTGCGATCTGGGGCGCCGTGGCCAATGCCCCAGCGCCGGCGCGGCAGATACTGGATCAGGTGAAGTAACAGCCTGAACCCCGAAAACCTTAAGGGCGTTAGCCACTGAGGTCACAGGTAAAGGCCCCAAAACCTTAAAGGCGTTAGCCACAGAGGTCACAGAGGTCACAGAGAAAGGCGTCGCAACCGACGACCAGCCAGTTACCGGTCGGTCATTACAGCGTCAGCGGCGAACCCAATGTTTTTCCTCTGTGACCTCTGTGTCCTCTGTGGCAAAAGGCTTTTGCCTTTGCCTTTGAAAACTCAGTGCGTCGCTCAGGCGTCGAAGGGGTGGCGGCGGACGATGGTTTCGTCGCGGTCGGGGCCGGTGGAGATCATGTCGACCGGTACGCCACAGAGTTCTTCGATGCGTGCGAGGTAGGCGCGGGCCGTGGCGGGCAGGGCTTCGAGCGCGACAACGCCGACCGTGTTTTCGGTCCAGCCCGGCATGGTTTCGTAGACGGGTTCGCAACGGGCGAGATCGTCGGCGCCGACCGGCAGGATGTCGGACAGCTTGCCGTCGAGCTTGTAGCCGGTGCAGATCTTGAGTTCTTCCACGCCATCCAGCACGTCGAGCTTGGTCACGCACAGGCCGGAGACGCCATTGATCTGGATCGAGCGCTTCAGCGCTGCGGCATCAAACCAGCCACAGCGGCGGGCGCGGCCGGTGGTGGCGCCGAATTCGTGGCCCTTGGTGGCCATGTGCTTGCCGACCGGGTCGAGCTTTTCGACGGCGTCGTACAGCTCGGTGGGGAAGGGGCCGCTGCCGACGCGGGTGGTGTAGGCCTTGGTGATGCCCAGCACGTAATGCAGCATGCCGGGGCCGACGCCAGCGCCGGCCGATGCCGCACCGGCGACACAGTTGGAAGAGGTGACGTAGGGGTAGGTGCCGTGGTCGATGTCGAGCAGGGCGCCTTGTGCGCCTTCAAACAGCAGGTTGGCGCCGCCCTTGTGGGCGTCATACAGCGCGCGCGGCACGTCCGCGATCATGCGCGTCATGCGCGGGGCGATGGCCAGCGTGCCGTCGTACACCTGCTGGAAGTCGACGGTCGGTGCGCCGAAGTAGTTCTTCAAAACGAAGTTGTGATAGTCGAGCAGCTCCAGCAGCTTCTCGGCGAACAGCTTGGGGTAGAGCAGGTCTTGCAGGCGGATGGAGCGGCGCGCAACCTTGTCTTCGTAGGCGGGGCCGATGCCGCGCCCGGTGGTGCCGATCTTGTTGCTGCCGCGCTTGGTTTCGCGGGCGATATCGATGGCCTGGTGATAGGGCAGGATCAGCGGGCAGGCTTCGGAGATGCGGATGCGCGATTCGGCGTCGATGCCGGCGGCAGCGAGTTCGTCCAGCTCCTTGATCAGCGCTTCGGGCGAGAGCACGACGCCGTTGCCGATGTAGCAGACCACGCCGGGGCGCAGGATGCCGGAGGGCACGAGGTGCAGCACGGTTTTCTTGCCGCCGATGACCAGGGTGTGGCCGGCGTTGTGGCCGCCCTGAAAGCGGACGACGCCCTGCGCGTGGTCGGTGAGCCAATCGACGATCTTGCCTTTGCCTTCGTCGCCCCATTGCGTGCCGACGACGACTACGTTCTTAGCCATGCTGGATTTCCTGATTGCTGAGTTTGCTTAAAGGGATTCGACGACCCACTTGTTGTCACGGAGGACAAGCTGGCGGTCGCAGTTGGTTTCGTTTCTGGTTGCTTCGTGGCCCGGCAGGTCGATCCATACCACTTCGCCCTGGCCACGCAGGCGGATGACTTCAAGGCTGAGCTTGTCATCCATCACCCACGGCGCGAGGATGGCGCTGCGGCTCACGTTCAGCGGCGCACGGCGCGCGATTTCGCGCAGGTCCATCGAGAAGCCGGTAGCGGGCCGGGCGCGGCCAAATACTTCGCCGATATTGTCGTAGCGGCCGCCCAGCGCTACTGCGCTGCTGGAGTCGGCGTGATACGCGGCGAAGACGATGCCGCTGTGATAGTGGTAGCCGCGCAGGTCGGCAAGATCAAAGCCGACGGGCAGGTTGGGCATGGCATCGACGATCTGCTGCAGTTCTTCGAGCGCAGTGGTGATCTCCGGCATCGCCGGCAAGACAGCGCGGGCGCGCTGCAGCACTTCGCGGCCGCCATAGAGCTCAGGCAGGGCGAGCAGGGCGTTGCGGATGCCGTCGGGCATGCCTGCGGTGAGATCGGTCAGCGCCGGGATGTCCTTCGACCGCATGGCCGCGAGCAGGGCCTGTTCGGTAGCGTCATCGACCTTGGCCGGCGCGGTCAGGGCGCGGAAAATGCCGACATGACCGAGGTCGATGCGGGCGGTGTCGAGCGAGCAGATCATCAGCGCTTCGTTGAGGATCCAGATGATTTCCTTGTCGGCCTCGATACCTTTGTGGCCGTATATTTCGGCGCCGATCTGCAGCGGCTCGCGCGTGGCGTTGAAGCCGGCGGGCAGGGTGTGCAGCACGCTGCCGCAGTAGCACAGGCGCAGCACGCCCTGGCGATTGAGCAGGTGGGCGTCGATACGGGCGGCTTGCGGGGTGATGTCGGCACGGATGCCGAGGGTGCGGCCCGAGGTCTGGTCGACCAGCTTGAAGGTGCGCAGGTCAAGGTCCTGACCACCGCCGCTGAGCAGCGAGTCGAGATGTTCCAGCAGGGGCGGCATCACCAGCTGATAGCCGCGCAGCTCCAGATCGTCGAGCAGCTTGCGGCGCAAGGTCTCGATGCGTCGGGCCTCGGCGGGCAATACGTCTTCAATTGCTTCGGGAAGCAGCCAGTGCGCGCTCAATTTGCCATCCCCCGGGTCACCATCAACAGCACCAGCCCCATGATCATTGACGACAAACCGATGAAGCGGATTTGCCCGTCGCTCAATTCCGTTACCTTGCGAAAGGTTTCACGCCAGACGGTGGGCGAGAGGAAAGGCAACACGCCTTCCAGAACCAGCATCAGCGCCAGCGCTGCAACTAACAGTGACCCACTCATTTACCCGACTTTTTGAGGTATTTGAAGAAATCGCTGCTGGGCTCGACAACCAGCACATCGCTCTTGCTCTTGAAGCTGTTGCGATAGGCATCAAGGCTGCGATAGAAGGCGTAGAACTCCGGATTCTTGCTGAAGGCGCGGCCATAGATGGCGGCGGCCTGCGCATCGCCGCTACCCTTGACCTTTTGCGCTTCGCGATAGGCGTTGGCGAGAATGACTTCGCGCTGCTTGTCGGCATCGGCGCGAATTTTTTCGCTGTCGGCACCGCCTTGCGAGCGCAGCTCGTTGGCGACGCGCTTGCGTTCCGTTTCCATGCGGCGATAGACCGATTCCGAAACCTCGGGCGGGAAGTCAACGCGCTTCAGGCGTACGTCGATGATCTGGACGCCGATGTTCTTCATGTCGGTATCGGCCTTGCTGCGGACGGCGGACATGATCTTTTCGCGTTCGCCGGAGACGACGTCATGCACCGTGCGCTTACCGAACTCTTCACGCAGCCCGGAGTTGACGGTCTGCGACAGGCGGGTGCTGGCAACGTCGTCGTCACCGCCCACCGAGATGTAGTACTGGCGCACATCACGAATCCGCCATTTGACGAAGGAGTCGACCAGGACCGGTTTTTTCTCGGCAGTGAGAAAACGCTCGGGGTCGGGTGAGTCCCAGGTCTGGATGCGGTTGTCGAAGGTACGCACGTTCTGGATCAGCGGCCATTTGAACGACAGGCCGGGCTGGGTGATGACTTCCTTAATTTCACCGAGCTGGAAGACGATCGCCGATTGGCGTTGATCAACCGTGAAGATGCTGGTGGCAAACAGCATCAGGAGCCCGATGGCAAAGGCGGCGATGAAAGAGAAATGCTGCTTCATTATCTGTCTCCCCGATCACGTCCTTCAAGCGATCCACGCGAGCGGTAGTCACCGCTGCGTTCGACGGTCGGTGTTTTTTCCATTTGGGGTGGCACGGCGCCGGAATAGGCCGAGCCGGTGCTGGCGATGCTTGCAGCGGGTGCTGCTTCAGGGGCTGCGGTCACGGCTGCTGCTGCCGTGGCCTGCATCAATTTGTCCAGAGGCAGATAGAGCAGATTGCCGCCGGCCTTGGCGTCGATCATGATCTTGCTGGTGTTGGAATAGACCTGCTGCATGGTCTCCAGATACAGGCGCTGGCGAGTTACCTCGGGTGCCTTGCTGTACTCGGTGAGTATCTGCGTGAAGCGGGAGGCATCACCTTCGGCGGTGGCGATCATGCGTGCCTTGTAGCCGGCGGCTTCCTGCTCCAACCGTGCTGCGGCACCCTGTGCCAGCGGGATGACGTTGTTGGCGTAGGCCTGGCCTTCGTTCTTCTGCCGTTCCTTGTCCTGCCCGGCCTTGACTGCATCGTCAAAGGCGGCCTGCACCTGCTCCGGCGGTTGTGTGCTCTGCATGGTGACGGAACGAATCTGGATGCCCGTCTCGTAGTGATCAAGAATGCCCTGCATCAGGCTTTGCGTATTGGCGGCAATGACGTCGCGGCCTTCGTACAGCACAAAATCCATCTTGCTCTTGCCGACGACTTCGCGGATGGCGGTTTCGGCGGCCTGCATGACGGTGTCGTCCGGATAGCGGTTCTTGAACACGTAGTTCATCGGATCCTTGAGCAGGTACTGCACCGCGAATTCGACGCTGACGATGTTTTCGTCATCGGTCAGCATCAGGGCTTCTTTCAGCACCTTGTTCTTTTCGGTGCCGCGATAGCCGATTTCGATGGTGCGCACGCCGGACAGGTTGACCACTTCGTTGCTCTGGATCGGCCACGGCATGCGCCAGCGCAGACCCGGCTCGGTGGTTTGAAGGAAGCGGCCGAATTGCAGCACGATGCCGCGTTGGCTGGCATCGACGATATAGAAGCCGCTGGCCAGCCAGAAGACGGCGACCAGCGCGACGAGCAGACCGATGCCGCCGCCGAATTGGCGCGGGGTGAATGACGGCCGGTTGCTGCCTCCGCCCGGCGTGTTGCTGCCTGAGCCGTTGCCGGAGCCATTGGCACCGGCCTTGCCGAAGAATTTCTGGATCCGGCGATTGACGTCGCGCCAGATTTCCTCGAGATCCGGAGGCCCTTCATTGAATATCGCCGAGCCTTTGTTGAACTGGGCAACTCGCTTGATCGAAAAAATTAGTCCGGCAATCACTTGGCAGGTATCCGTAGGATGAAAACGTTGGGTTGAGGCTTAAGCCACAGCTTCTGATTGTTCTGCTTCAAGTTGCGATTTTTCGCGCGCAATCGTGGCCAATGTTTCGCGCAGAAAACCGAGGCCATCACCGGTTTTTGCACTCAATCTGATGCGGCTGATTTTACCATGTTCATCCAGCGTCACTCCTGCCGAGGCGGCGCACGCGTCAATCTTGTTCCACACCATGATCTGGGGAACGTTGCCCGCGCCAATTTCGTCGAGCACGGCCTGAACCGAGGCGATCTGCTGGTCGCGATCGGCACTGGCAGAGTCGATGACATGCAGCAGCAAATCGGCCTGGGTGGTTTCTTCCAGCGTGGCATGGAAGGAGGCAATCAGTTCGTGCGGCAGGTCACGAATGAACCCCACGGTGTCGGAAATGACGATTTGCCCGGCACCCTCGATGAAGACGCGACGGGTCGTGGTATCCAGCGTTGCAAACAATTGATCGGCAGCGTAGGCACCAGCCTTGGTCAGGGCGTTGAACAGGGTGCTCTTGCCGGCGTTGGTATAGCCGACGAGCGAAACCGTGAGGACTTCGCTGCGCAGGCGGGCGCGGCGGCGAACGGTGCGCTGGCGCTCAAGCAGCCGGAGTTTCTCTTTCAGCAACGAGACACGCTTGCCCAGCAGGCGTCGGTCGGTTTCAAGCTGTTTCTCGCCGGGGCCGCGCAGGCCGATGCCGCCTTTTTGCCTTTCGAGGTGAGTCCAGCCTCGCACCAGCCTAGTGGCGAGGTGCTGCAGCTGGGCAAGCTCCACCTGCAGCTTGCCTTCATGGCTGCGCGCGCGCTGGGCAAAGATATCGAGGATCAGGCTGCTGCGATCAATGACACGGCACTGCAGGTCGCGTTCAAGGTTGCGCTGTTGTCCGGGAGAAAGCTCGTGGTTGAAGATGACGATGCCGGCCTCATGGAGCCGTGCGCAATCGGCAATTTCGACAACCTTGCCCTTGCCGGCGTAGGTGGCTGCATCAGGGCTTGATCGTTTGCCGGAGATGACGGCTACCGGATTGGTGCCGGCGCTGCTTGCCAGGAGGCGGAACTCTTCCAGCCGTTCTGCAAAATCGGTATTGCCGAAATTGAGCTGAACCAGAACTGCGGATTCACTGACGGGGGGATTCGATATCACTGCTCAGTGAAGCGTTATCGAGTTGTGCAAGGGGAGAGACGGGTAGCATTTCTACCATCCGGCTGCTGGCCGGGGCCTGAAAAGCCAGCAGCACTTGATGCGTTGATTCAGTCTCCGCCCGTGTCGGCGCCGACTTCGTGTGCAATGTTCACCGGACGCGCAGGCACAACCGTCGAAATCGCATGCTTGTACACCATTTGGGTAACGGTGTTCTTCAGCAGCACGACATATTGATCGAAGGATTCAACCTGACCTTGCAGCTTGATGCCATTGACCAGGTAGATCGAAACGGGGATGTGCTCCCGGCGTAACGCGTTCAGAAACGGGTCTTGTAGCATTTGCCCTTTATTGCTCATGTGTTGCCTCTGTAAAAAAATATTCAGGCCACCACTGTAATTGATTTTGCGTTATCGCGCCATGATCTTGTCGCGCATCGATTACGTGAAATATCAAGCAAGTTTCTATGCTGCCGCCTGCGGATAGGAGCCAAGTTCTTTGACGTAACCGGCAGTCGCGTGCAATTCTGCCAGCGCATTGCGAACCGACGCGTCTTCGCGGTGACCGAGTATGTCCATGTAGAACACATACTCCCATTTGCCACCGCCAAGATTGCCGGAACCTCGTGCCGGACGTGATTCAAAGCGCGTCATCGATACGCCATGTTTTGCCAGCGGGGAAAGAAGTTCGTGGACGGCACCGGGCTTGTTTTGCGCGGAGCAGGCGAGCGATGTCTTGTCATTGCCCGACGGCCCTGCGTCATGTGTCGCGATCACCAGAAAGCGTGTGGTGTTGGACGGGTCGTCTTCGATGTTGGCTTGCAGTATGTGCAGGCCATACAGTGCGGCTGCGCTTTCGCCAGCAATCGCGCAGGCTGCTTCATCGGTAGCCGCAAGTCTTGCTGCTTCGGCATTGCTTGATACCGGTATGCGCTGCACGTTCGGCATGTGGCGGTTGAGCCAATCCTGGCACTGGCCCAGTGACTGCGGATGCGAATAGACGCACTTCATCTGGTCGAGGCTGGTGGATTTCGACATCAGGTTGTGATGCACCGGCAGATTGATTTCACCGCATATCTTGAGCGGCGATGTCAGCAGCAGATCAAGCGTGCGGCCGACAGCACCTTCCGTCGAGTTTTCCACCGGCACCACGCCATACTCGGCACTGCCTGCCGTGACAGCACGAAAAACGTCGTCAATGCCGGGGCAGGGGGCAAAGGTGGGGGCAGCGCCAAAATGCTTGCGTGCTGCGCTTTCCGAATAGGTGCCGGCGGGGCCGAGATAGGCGACCTTGAGTGACTGCTCCAGCGCGAGACAGGCCGACATGATTTCGCGGAACACATGCTGTATTGCTTCGGCCCCGAGCGGGCCGGGGTTGATGTCGGCAATACGACGCAGCACCTGCGCTTCCCTTTCGGGACGATAGATGTTGCCCTGCTTTATTTCGCCGATTCTGTGCGCCAGGCCTGCGCGCTCGGAGACGAGGCGCAGGATGTCGCCATCGATGCCGTCAATGGCATCGCGAAGTTTGGCCAGTTCGTCCTCATGCGGGTTTTTGTTGGCCAACGACGTCTCCTTCAGTTTTCCAGAGGCAGGTAGCGAACCGACAGGACGCCCTCGATCTGGCGCAGGCTGTCGATGACTTTTGCGGGTACCTTGCTGTCGACATCGAGCAGGGTGTACGCCATGTCGCCGCGCGACTTGTTCATCATGTTGTGGATGTTCAGTCCGTTGGCGGCCATTGCGGTCGAAATCTGCCCGACCATATTGGGGACATTGGCGTTGGCGATTGCGATGCGATAAGCGGATTCGCGTGGCATGGCGACATTGGGGAAGTTGACGGCGTTCTGCACGTTGCCGTGTTCCATGTACTCGCGCAACTGGTCGGCTACCATCACCGCGCAATTGTCTTCGGCCTCGCGGGTGGACGCGCCAAGGTGAGGCAGGGCAATCACGCCGGGATGGCCGTTGATATGGCCACTGGGAAAATCACAAACGTAGTAGCTCAGTTTCTTGCTGGCCAACGCGTCAAGAACGGCGGCTTCCTCGACGATGCCTTCACGCGAGAAGTTGAGCAGAACGGCGCCGGGCTTCATCA
>CANJXH010000045.1 GCA_947478755.1 Betaproteobacteria bacterium
CCATTCGCTATCTCGAAGAAGGCAAGATCGTTGTATTTGCTGCCGGTACCGGCAACCCGTTTTTCACGACGGATACGGCGGCGGCATTGCGTGGTTCCGAGATCAGCGCCGAAATTGTGCTGAAGGCCACCAAGGTGGACGGCATTTACAGTGCTGACCCGAAAAAGGACCCGAATGCGAAGCGCTACACTCGCATCAGCTTCGACGAGGTGATCGGCCAGAATCTGCAGGTGATGGATGCAACGGCATTTGCCCTGTGCCGTGACCAGCGCCTGCCGATCAATGTGTTCTCGATTTTCAAGGCAGGTGCGTTGAAGCGCGTCGTGATGGGCGGCGACGAAGGTACCTTGGTTCACTGTTAATTTCAGACGGAGTTTGATGATGATTGCCGAACTCAAAAAATCCACCGAACAACGCATGCAGAAGAGCATTGATTCGCTCAAGAACGACCTGGGCAAGATTCGCACTGGTCGCGCGCACACGGGAATCCTCGATCACGTACAGGTCGATTATTACGGCTCCATGGTGCCGCTCAGCCAGGTCGCGGGTGTCACCTTGATTGATGCCCGTACCATCGGCGTGCAGCCATGGGAAAAGCAGATGGCGGCCAAGGTCGAGAAGGCGATTCGCGAAGCCGACCTCGGTCTCAACCCGGCGTCGCAAGGCGACCAGATTCGCGTACCGATGCCGGCGCTTACCGAAGAGCGTCGGCGCGAGTTGATCAAGGTCGTGAAATCCGAAGGCGAGAACGCCAAGATTTCGATTCGCAACCTGCGTCGCGATGCGAACAACCACCTCAAGGAAGCGTTGAAGAAAAAGACCGTCGCCGAGGACGAGGAACGTCGTGCCCAGGATGACATCCAGAAGCTGACAGACCGGTTTGTCGCCGAGATCGACAAGATGCTGGTCGACAAAGAGAAAGAACTGATGGCCGTATAAGCGGCCATTTTCAGGCGCGGTACTCCATGGCACTGGTCAGTTCAACACAGGAGATACCCGAGGTCCGTTCGGTTCCCCGACACGTGGCCATGATCATGGATGGCAATGGCCGCTGGGCAAAAAAGCGTTTTCTGCCTCGCGTTGCCGGACACAAGAAAGGCGTCGATGCCTTGCGCGCCATGGTGCAGGCCTGCAAGGCGCGAAATATCGAATACCTCACCGTTTTTGCCTTCAGTTCCGAAAACTGGCGACGTCCTGCCGATGAGGTGTCGTTCCTGATGGGCCTGTTCTATTCGGTGCTGGAGACCGAGATCGAGCGCCTGCATGGCAATGAAGTCCGCCTCAAACTGATCGGTGATCTGTCCCGGTTCGATCCGCGTCTGGTCGAACTGATCAAGCGGGGGGAGGAAGTGACGGCCGGCAATGACAAGCTCACTCTGACGGTTGCGGCCAATTACGGTGGTCGCTGGGACATCATGCAGGCGCTCAATGCCCTGTGCCAGGCGCATCCGGAGAAAGCCGGCAACTATTCCGAGCTGGACCTCGCTCCCTTTTTGTCGATGGCCTACGCGCCGGAGCCTGACCTTTTCATTCGCAGCGGCGGTGAGCAGCGAATCAGTAATTTTCTGCTTTGGCAGCTTGCCTACACGGAGTTCTATTTCACCGATACGCTCTGGCCGGAGTTCAATGCAGCCCTGCTCGACGCGGCGATAGATTCCTATTGTCACCGGGAGCGACGTTTTGGTCGTACCAGCGAACAATTGAACGCCGCCGAAAAGTCGCAGAATGCCGAAAGCCTGATCAGTCAAAATGCTTAAGCAGCGCGTCATTACGGCGCTGGTATTGCTGGTCATATTTCTCCTGGTGCTGTTTCGCCTGCCTGCCAGCGGTGCAGTCATCGCTTTCGCTGTCATCGCAGCGCTGGGCGGGTGGGAGTGGGGGCGAATGATGTCGTCAAACCCCACTGGTTTTGCCGCCAGCCAGCTCATTTTTCCTGCCTGGATTTTGCTCTGCTGCGGCCTGTGCTGGATCTATCCGCAGCTCCAGTTGCCCGCATGCATCCTGGCGTCGATGCTCTGGTTGATCGCGCCTGTATGGCTTGGCAAGCGCTGGCCGATTCGCGGCAATGTCATTGCCTGGGTCATTGGTTCGGTGCTGATCGTGCCAACCTGGATAGCGATGACCCGCCTGCACGCGCAGGGCCCCTGGGTGTTGCTGGCGGCGATGGCACTGGTCTGGGTGGCAGACATTGCGGCTTACTTTGTCGGTCGCGCATTCGGTCGCCACAAACTGGCGCCGGCGGTGAGCCCGGGCAAGACATGGGAAGGTGCAGCAGGCGCCGTCGTCGGCGGCCTCGTGTATGTCTTTGCATTGCGCCATTTCGGCCAGTTGGCAATGTCGATGCCGGTTGTGGCGATCGTGCTGGCAACCGTCCTGCTGGTGGCGATCAGCATCGTCGGTGACCTTTTCGAGTCGCTGATCAAGCGCCAGAGTGGCGTCAAGGACAGCAGTCAGCTGCTGCCGGGGCATGGGGGCGTGCTTGACCGCATAGATAGCCTGACCTCGACATTGCCAGTGCTAATTGCGGTGACAGGTCTGTGGGCCATATGAAATTGAAGCGGGTTACTTTGCTCGGGGCAACGGGATCCATTGGCAGCAGTGCGCTTGACGTCATTGCGCGGCATCCCGAACGCTACGAGGTTTTCGCGCTCACGGCCCATCGCCAGACCGATGTCCTGTTTGGTTTGTGCAAGCGGCACTTGCCGAGATTTGCCGTCGTGCGCGATGCTGCGTCCGCAACCCGGCTTCGGGAGCAATTGAAGCAGGCATCGATCGCCACCGAAGTCCTGCATGGCAGCGAAGGGCTGGAGGCCGTCGCGGAGATGGCCGAGGTGGATTGCGTCCTCGCCGCAATTGTGGGCGCCGCCGGGTTGATGCCGACACTCGCTGCCGTCAAGGCCGGCAAGCAGGTATTGCTTGCCAACAAGGAGTCACTGGTCATGGCGGGCCAGTTGTTCATGGCCGAAGTGCAGCGGTCAGGCACGGTGCTGCTGCCGATAGACAGCGAACACAACGCCATCTACCAATCCATTACCCGCCATGTCCCCGGCACGCTGTCCGATTGCGGCGTCCGCAAGATCATTCTTACGGCATCCGGCGGGCCTTTCAGAAATACACCGACACAGGATCTTGCGGCAGTCACGCCGGAACAGGCATGTGCGCACCCCAATTGGTCAATGGGCAGAAAAATCTCCGTTGACTCGGCCACGCTGATGAACAAGGGGCTGGAGGTGATCGAAGCCAGGTGGTTGTTTGATCTGCCACCCGACAAGATCGATGTCGTGGTGCATCCTCAGAGCGTGATCCATTCGATGGTTGAGTACATTGACGGTTCTACCCTGGCCCAGTTGGGCAATCCGGATATGCGTACACCGATAGCCTACGCGTTGGCTTACCCGGAGCGAATTGATGCCGGCGTGAAGCCGCTCGACCTGTTTGAGGTGGCCCAATTGACGTTCGAACAGCCTGACAGGGCGCGCTTTCCCAGCCTTGATCTCGCGTATGCAGCGCTGCGTAGCGGCGGTACGGCGTCAACGATATTGAACGCTGCCAATGAAGTTGCTGTCGAAGCTTTTCTTTCGGGGAAACTCATGTTTCTTAACATTGCGGACGTGATTGCGGAAACTTTGCAGAAGGCGGGATCGGTATCTGCAGACAGCCTTGAGGCGGTGCTTGATGCTGACCGCCATGGACGTGCGGTGGCGAGCGACATCGTCAACCGCCATTCCTGCTGACACAGAATGAACTCGCTCTGGTACATCGGTGCATTCCTGCTGGCGCTGGCGCCGCTGATCGTCGTGCACGAATTCGGCCATTACATCGTCGCCCGCTGGTGTGGCGTCAAGGTGCTGCGGTTTTCCGTGGGCTTCGGGAAACCGCTGTTCCTCAAAAAATGGGGCCGGGATGAGACCGAGTGGGTGGTGGCCGCCATTCCGTTTGGCGGCTTCGTTCGAATGCTGGACGAGCGCGAGGCACCAGTGCCTGCGGAACTTTTTCATCGGGCCTTCAATCGTCAATCGGTGTACAAGCGCATGGCCGTGGTGGTTGCCGGGCCGCTGGCGAATCTTGTCCTTGCCACTGTCGTGTATTGCGGCATCTTCATGTACGGTGTCACTGACCTCAAACCCGTTCTTGGCCCCCCCCTGCAAAATACGCCGGCCGCAACTGCCGGATTCGAGTCGGGCGAAACCGTAAAGACGGTCAATGGTCAGCCAGTCGCTGGCTGGACGCAGTTGCGCAAACTCCTGATGAATGCGGCGCTGGACAAAAGCACGTTGAATATCGAACTGGTCGGTAAAGACAATACGAATATCAAGCGGGTGCTCAGGCTTGATGCGCTGCCAAATGACTTTGACACAGACCCGACGGAAGGCATCGGGCTGATGCCGTTTCGTCCGCGGATGGATGCCGTGGTTGGCAGCATTACCGGCAACTCTCCGGCTGCATTGGCTGGGTTCGAGGTAAACGACCTGATCGTCGCCATCAACGATGAACCCATCCCCGACTGGGAGCAGGTTGTCAAACATATCCGTCCTGCCTACGGACAGACCCTGAAAGTCGCGATAAGGCGCGCCGGGGAGCAACGGGTGTATTCCGTGGTTCCGGCCGAAGCCTCGGAGAATGGACAAGTGATCGGACGGCTCGGTATCGCGGTCAAGCCGGATCCCGCGAGGTACGAGCCATTCAAGGCGGTGGTTCGCGAATATCCCTTGCCGGCTTTGGGCCATGCAATCGCCGAAGTATGGAATACCTCGGTGCTCAGTCTGCGCATGATGGGGCGCATGGTGTTGGGGCAAATATCCCTCCGGAATGTCTCCGGTCCGGTAACAATCGCCGACTACGCTGGGCAGTCGGCGAAGCTTGGTGTGCCGGCATATTTGAGCTTCATTGCCCTGATAAGCATCAGCCTGGGCGTGCTTAACCTGTTACCTATCCCGATCCTTGATGGTGGGCATTTGTTGTATTATCTGGTGGAGTTTTTCAAGGGAAGTCCGCTCTCTGACCGTGTTCTGGAGGCAGGCCAAAAAATCGGTGCAGGATTTTTGGGATTGCTGATGCTGCTTGCCTTTTACAACGACATTCACCGATTACTAGCCGGTTGAGAACATGAATAAAACTGTAATGGCCGGGCTGCTTTCAGCCTTGTTCGCTTCATCGGCTTGCGCTTTTGAGCCCTTTGTAGTGCGTGACATACGCGTTGAAGGTATCCAGCGCACGGAGGCGGGAACCGTGTTTGGTTACCTCCCGGTCAAGGTAGGTGAAACCATGACCGACGAAAAGGCTGCTAAGGCAGTCAAAGCACTGTTCGCCACCGGTTTCTTCAAGGACGTGCGCCTTGAGATCGAGGACAATGTGCTGGTCGTCGTAATCGATGAACGGCCGGCGATTGCTTCGCTTTCGTTCGTGGGGATGAAGAACCTTGATCCCGAGCAGTTGAAAAAGTCGATGCGCGATGTCGGCCTGGCGGAGTCGCGGATATTTGACCGCTCCATGTTGGCCGATGCCGAGCGTGAGCTGAAGCGGGCCTATCTCTCCAAGGGCTACTATGCCGCAGATGTCAAAACGACAGTCACGCCCCTGGAGCGCAATCGGGTCGGAATCAGTTTTACGGTTGATGAAGGCGAGGTCGCCAAGATCAAGCAAATCAACATCATTGGTGCCAAGGCATTCTCCGAGTCCGATCTGCTCGACCGTTTTTCGCTGAGGACACCGGGCTGGATGACCTGGTACACCAAAAACGATCAGTATTCCAAGCAAAAGCTTTCTGCCGATCTGGAGACGCTTCGTTCGCTTTACCTCGATAGCGGTTATCTGGAGTTTGACATTGCATCGCAGCAGGTTTCGATCTCGCCGGACAAGAAAGATATCTACATCACCATCAGCATCAAGGAGGGGGACCTCTACACCGTTTCCGGTGTGAATCTGGCGGGGAATCTGCTGGTACCTGAGGCGGAGCTGAAAAAGCTGGTTACCGTCGTGTCAGGCGAACCGTTCTCGCGCCAGAAACTCAATGACAGCACCAAGGCAATCAGCGAGCGTCTGGGCAACGACGGCTACGCATTTGCCAACGTCAACGCGGCGCCTGAACTCGATCACGAAAAGCATACGGCGGCTTTCACGATTTTTGTTGACCCAGGTCGCCGGGTATATGTTCGTCGCATCAATATCGTCGGCAACACGCGGACGCGGGATGAGGTGATCCGGCGTGAAATGCGGCAAATGGAGGCGAGTTGGTACGACGGCACCAAGATCAACCGGTCGAAGACGCGCGTGGACAGAATGGGGTATTTCGAAGACGTCAATGTCGAAACGCCTGCCGTACCCGGCGCGACCGATCAGGTGGACATGAATGTCAAGGTCAAGGAAAAGCCGACGGGAAGCGTGACGCTGGGCGCTGGCTTTGCCAGCTCCGAGGGTTTGATTCTTTCGGGCTCGGTGCAGCAGGACAATATCTTTGGCAGCGGAAAGAGTGTTGCCGTACAGGTCAATACGTCGAAGAGCAACAAGGTCTATTCGCTGTCTTATACCAATCCGTATTACACGATTGATGGCGTCAGCAGTGGTTTTGACGTGTATCGCCGCAAGGTCGACACCAACCGCCTCTCGTCGCTGGCTTCCTATGCCGTGTCGTCGTTGGGCGGTGGATGGCGTCTGGGGGTTCCGCTTTCAGAAGACGATGCGGTTTCCTTCGGTTTGTCGGCCGACTCGAGCGAAATTGCGCTGACACCCTTCAGCCCCTTGATTTACACAAACTATGTTGCCAGGAACGGGTCGAAGTTCTCTTCGCTTCGTATGACGGCAGGGTACGGGCAGGATACGATCGACAGCCGGACTTATCCCACCAAAGGTTACATACAGCGTGTCGGGGTTGAAACCACGGTTCCTGGCGGTACGCTCAAATATGCGCGGATGACCTATCAGTACCAAAAATTCACGCCTTTGACCCGAACTTTCACGCTGATGTTCAATGCCGAAGCGGGTGCAGCGGCAGGCTTTGGCGGCAAGGAGATGCCGTTCTGGATGAATTACTACGCGGGCGGCATTGGTTCGGTGCGTGGCTACGAGAACGGAACACTGGGCCCCTACGATCCCGCCAGCGGAGACTACCTCGGCGGCACGCGGCAACTGATAGGCAATGCGGAAGTATTGTTCCCGATGCCGGGGATGGGTACCGACAAGTCGGTGCGGCTCAGCGCATTTCTTGATGCTGGCCAAGTGTGGGGCAAGAGTGAGAAAATATCACTTGGCGACGTGAGATTCAGTACCGGGGTGGCGTTTTCGTGGTCGTCTCCCGTCGGTCCATTGAAGTTCAGCCTTGCTCACCCACTTAAAAAGAAGACCAACGACAAGACGCAACTATTCCAGTTCCAGCTTGGTTCAGTATTCTGATTTCAGGAGATCGCTTTGAAGCTTAAATATCTGATCTTTCTCGTCCTGCCCTTCCTGGCGATGGATGCTTTCGCCGAAGTGCGAATCGGGCTGATCAATATGGAGAGAGTGCTCAAAGACTCCGAGCCGGCCAAGAAGGCATCGAGCAAGTTGGAAAAAGAGTTCAAGAAGCGCAGCGCAGACCTCGACAAGGCGCGCCAGCAAGCGCAGGCAATGCAGGAAGATATTGAAAAAAACGGCGCCACGATGGCTGACACCGCAAGGGCAGCAAAGAGCAAGGAGCTGGCCGACCTGTCCCGGGAGCTGCAGCGCAAGCAGCGGGAGTTCAACGAAGACCTGAATGCGCGCCGCAATGAAGAACTGCAATCAATCGTCGAAAAAACCAATGCGATCATTCGCACGATGGCAGAGAAGGAAAATTTCGACCTGATAGTGCAGGAAGCCGTCTTTGCCAGCTCGCGCATCGATATCACCGATAAGGTGATCAAGGCGCTGAGCGAATCTGCTGCAGGCAAGTAGCTGTTTCGCGATGGAGCCAAGCTCCGTGAACACGCTGACGCTTGCAGAAATTTCAGCCAGGTTGGGTGGCGAGGTAACTGGTGAGTCGACAACGCGTATCAACAGGATTGGTACGCTCGAAAATGCAGGTGAAGGCGCGATTGCCTTTCTTTCCAATCCCAAATATCAGAAGCTGCTGAAGCAGACGGGCGCTTCAGCGGTGATTCTGGCGCCCGATCTTTGCCGGGACAGTCCGGTTCCCTGCATCGCAACTCCGCAGCCCTATCTTTATTTTGCCAGACTGGCTCAGTGGTTGAACCCTCCGCCCAAAGCCGAGTGCGGACTGCATGCAAGGGCCAGTTCGGATTCCGCGATTCCCGCGTCTGTGTCGGTTGCCGCCGGAACACGGATAGGACACGGCGTGGTCCTTGGTGACAATGTCGTGATTGGCCCCAATTGTGTTGTCGGAGATGACGTTCATGTCGGTAGCGGCACCTTGTTGCATGCCGGTTGTATCCTCAACCGGGGCACTCGCGTCGGACAACGTGCCATTATTCACTCCGGTGTGGTCATCGGCGCAGATGGATTCGGGTTTGCTCGTGATGCTGATCGCAGTTGGGTAAAGATTCCGCAGACCGGTTCTGTCAGGATTGGCGATGATGTCGAGATCGGTGCCAACAGCTGCATTGATCGTGGTGCGATTGACGATACGATCATTGAAGATGGGGTCAAGCTTGACAATCTGGTGCAGATTGCCCACAACGTCCGGATCGGCGCTCATACGGCGATTGCAGCCTGTGTCGGGATAGCCGGGAGCACGGTGATAGGCAAGCGCTGCACGATTTCCGGTGCGTCGTCGATTCTTGGTCATCTGGAGATCGTCGACGATGTCAATATTTCGTTTGCCTCGGTGGTGAGCCGATCGATATCAATTGCGGGCACCTATACCGGAACCATTCCTTCCTTAAGCCACGATGAGTGGAAGCGAAACTACGTTCAGTTGCGTCACCTCGACAGCATGGCAGATAAAATACGCAGCCTGGAAAAACGGCTCGCCGAACTGGAGAAAGCAAAATGACCACCATGGATATTCACGAAATTCTGGAGTATCTGCCACACCGTTACCCCTTCCTGCTGGTTGACAGGGTGTTGGATGTCGTCCCGGGCGAGAAAATAACCGCGCTCAAGAACGTGACCATGAACGAACCCTTCTTTCCGGGCCATTACCCGCACCACCCGGTGATGCCGGGCGTTCTCGTGATTGAAGCATTGGCACAGGCTGCAGCCATTCTGTCATTCAAGACCATGGGCAACCGGCCCGACGACAAGTCTGTCTACTATTTTGTCGGCATCGATGGGGCGCGATTCAAGCATCCCGTGGGGCCCGGTGATCAACTTCTGCTCAATGTTTCCATCGTGCTCAACAAGCGAGGCATGTGGAAGTTTTCTGCAAATGCATCTGTCGACGGGAAGACGGCAGCCGAAGCCGAACTCATGTGTACGGTGCGAACCATCGAATGAGCAGCAACAGCATTCATCCCACGGCGGTCGTTCATGCTGGCGCAAAACTCGGTTCTGGCGTAACGATAGGCGCCTATTCGATCATCGGCGAGCATGTCGAAATCGGGGACAGCACGTCTGTCGGCCCTCACGTGGTGATTGAGGGACATACCCGCATCGGTAGCGACAACAAGTTTTTCCAGTTCAGTTCCATCGGGGCCGCACCGCAGGACAAGAAATACGCGGGCGAGCCGACCCGGCTCGAGATCGGTAATCGCAATGTCATTCGCGAGTTCTGCACTTTCAATCGCGGCACGACGCAGGATGGTGGCGTGACGCGTGTTGGTGACGATAACTGGATCATGGCTTACGTGCACGTGGCCCACGATTGCATGATCGGCAACAAGACGATTTTTGCCAACAATGCCCAGCTTGCCGGGCACGTTCACGTGGGTGACTGGGCCATCCTCGGTGGCTTCACTGTCGTACACCAGTTCGTCCGTATCGGTGCCCACAGCATGACAGCCATGGGCACCATTCTGCTGCAGGACCTGCCTCCCTTTGTTACTGCCTCGGGCAACACCGCCGAACCGCACGGGATCAACAGCGAAGGCCTGAAGCGGCGAGGGTTCTCTTCGCCGGCAATCATGGCCATCAAACGGGCCTACAAACTGCTGTACAAGGGCGGCTTGAAACTTGAAGAGTCGCGCGGAGCCATCGAGGCTGAACTCAAGGCAAATCCCGAGTTGCAGCCGCTGGTTGCGTTTCTTGCCGAGCCTGGCCGCGGCATCGTCCGGTAGATGGCTGCAGCATGAACGCGCCGCGAATAGCAATGATCGCGGGGGAGGCCTCGGGTGACCTGCTGGCAGCACACCTGATTGAAGCGCTCAAGCAAAAATACCCGCAAGCCACGTTTTGCGGAATAGGCGGCCCTAAGATGGAGGCAGCCGGATTTGATGCCTGGTGGCCTGCCGAGAAGCTTGCCGTGCGCGGCTACGCCGAGGTTTTGCGTCACTACCGTGAAATTACCGGCATTCGTCGCAAGCTGCTGAAGCGCCTGTTGAACGAGCGTCCCGATATCCTGATCGGTGTTGATGCGCCGGATTTCAATTTGTGGCTTGAGAAACGCGTCAAGGCTGCAGGTATTCCGGCGGTGCATTTTGTCGGTCCATCCGTGTGGGCATGGCGCCGCGGCCGACTAAAGAAAATCGGACAGTCCGTATCGCGCATTCTGGCGCTGTTTCCTTTTGAGCCGCCGCTATACGAAGCGCACGGCATTCCGGTGAGTTATGTCGGGCATCCGATTGCCGACATGATTCCTATGCAGATTGACAGGCAACCGGTGCGCGAGAGGCTTGGCATTGACGGTGGGCCAACATTTGCGCTGTTGCCCGGTAGTCGACAGTCAGAACTTGCCTTTATGGCGGATACCTTCATCAATACGGCCAAGCTGCTGCTGCAACGTTTCCCGGACGCCAGTTTTCTGGTGCCACTCGTATCTCGCGAAACACGCAATCAGTTTGAGGAGGCGCTCTGGCGCTGCGGCGCGCAGGAACTTCCGTTCAAGCTTCTGTTTGGACATGCGCACGATGCGTTGATTGCCTGTGATGTTGCGCTCGTCGCCAGTGGGACCGCCACCCTTGAAACGGCCTTGATCAAACGTCCGATGGTGATTGCCTACCGCATGTCGCATTGGTCGTGGCGGCTCATGAGACGCATGCGTTACCAGCCATGGGTGGGGCTGCCCAATATCTTGGCCGGTCGCTTTGTTGTACCGGAGTTTTTGCAGGGTCAGGCGACGCCCGAAAATCTGGCGCAGGCGTTGGGAAATCTGGCCACTGAAAAGACGACGACGGCGAAAATGACGCGTGTCTTCGATGAAATCCACCTGAGCTTGCGTCAGGACACGGCATCAGCTGCTGCGCTTGCGATTGCCCAGGAGCTTGACAACCGCTTTGTCGCTGCATGATCCCCGATCTGATCTGTGGGGTTGATGAAGCAGGGCGCGGTCCGCTTGCCGGCGCCGTCTACGCGGCCGCCGTCATCCTTGATGCGGCAAAGCCTGTTGACGGCTTGCGGGATTCCAAGCAACTCACCGAACGGCGACGGGAAATGCTCGCTCCGCTGGTCAAGGAACGGGCGCTGGCGTGGTGCGTCGCATTGGCCACGGTAGAAGAGATTGATGCCCTGAACATTCATCACGCGACCTTGCTGGCCATGAAACGGGCGGTTGAAGGCCTATCGATAGTTCCGCGTCAAGTATTGATTGACGGCTTGTACTGCCCGCAACTGGCCATTCCCGCCCTTGCCATTGTCAAGGGTGATTCGACGGTGGTCGAGATATCGGCGGCCTCCATTCTCGCCAAAACCATGCGCGATGCCGAGCTTCGGCAACTGGATGTCCTCTATCCGCAATACGGTTTCGCTTCCCACAAGGGCTATCCCACCAAGGCGCATGTCGAGGCCCTGCAGAAACATGGCGTCAGCGCAGTCCATCGACGCAGCTACGCGCCGGTCGCCAGGCTGTGTGCTGCAGGTTGATTCGACAATGAAGACGATCAGCTCGCGCGAGAATGCAGAATACAAAGCCCTGTTGAAACTGGCAGAGGGCTCCCGCGAGTCTCGCAAGCAAGGTCGCGCGCTACTGGATGGTCCGCATCTGGTAGCGGCCTACCGGGCTCAGGTCGGGCTGCCGGAAATGCTGTTGATTAGCGAGTCGGGGCTGGATAACGATGAAATTGAGGCCATTGTCGCTGCCAATGCGGGAAGCGACATGATCGTGCTCAAGGACGCCTTGTTCAAGTCGCTCAGCGGCGTCAGTTCGCCGGTAGGCGTCGCCGCGGTGATTGCCATACCCACCATTAGCGCACCCTTTACCGGCGGCAGCTGCGTATTGCTCGACGCCGTGCAGGATGCCGGCAATGTCGGTTCGATCATGCGCAGCAGCGCGGCAGCTGGCGTCCGGGACATCTTTCTGGGGCCCGGTTGTGCCGGCGCCTGGAGCCCGCGCGTATTGCGTGCTGCCCAAGGCGCACATTTTCGGCTGCAGATACGTGAATCGGTGGACCTTGAAGACTTTGTACGCAGCTTCAAGGGTCGCGCGTTGACGACGGTGGTCAGCGGTGGTGTGCCGTTGCGTGATGCCCATCTGTCCGGCCATATTGCCTGGGTGTTTGGCAGTGAAGGGCGGGGTGTCCGTCCATCGCTGGTGGCGCTGGCGTCGCAGACGATAACCATTCCCATGGCAGCGGAAACGGAGTCGCTCAATGTGGCTGCGGCGGCGGCGATCTGTTTGTTTGCATCCGCCAAACCAATACAATAAGCACGTATTCAAACCTGCTGCCTGACATGGGCAAAAGGTTGATTGTCAGGCAAGGGAAGAACATGCAAATCGAATGGTGGCAATGGGTCGTCGGCGCGGTAGGCATGGCCATGCTTGAACTGGCCATTCCGGCCTTCGTGCTGATCTGGTTTGCGCTCGGTGCGTTGCTGGTGGCGTTGGTGCTGCTGGTGTTTCCGTTGACACTCACCACCCAGCTATGCATCTGGCTGGCGGCATCGGTCGCCATGGTCTATTCGTGGTTCAAGGTGTTCAAGCCGAGCCGCCGCAAGACGCTGATCGGCACGTCGGACGCCAACGTGGTTGGCGAGGTGGGGCTACTGATCAGGGGTGTTGCGCCGTTTGAAAAGGGCGAGGTGCGGTTCCAAAAGCCCTTGCTCGGCACGGACACTTGGCCGTGCATGGCGGATTCGGCGATTGCTGCAGGTGATCGAGTAAAGGTGGTTGCCGTTGAAGGCAGCCTGCTCAAAGTTGAAAAGATCTGATTGGGGATAAACATGGAAGCCGGATTTACTGTTGTCGTCGCACTGCTTGTCTTTGCCGTTGTTACCCTGGCCAAGGGGGTGCGCATCGTGCCGCAGGGCGAAGAGTGGATTGTCGAGCGACTCGGCAAGTACCACGGCACCTTGTTGCCCGGTCTTAACATCATCATTCCCTACCTTGACAAGGTGGCCTACAAGCTTGTCACCAAGGACATCATTCTTGACGTGCAGGAACAGGAAGTGATTACCCGTGACAACGCGGTGATTCTGACCAATGCGATTGCCTTCATCAAGGTCACCGACCCGATCAAGGCGGTGTATGGCGTGACCGATTTTTCGGAAGCCATTCGTAACATGATCATGACTACGTTGCGTTCAATCATCGGTGAGATGAATCTGGATGAAGCGCTGACCAATCGCGACAAGATCAAGGCGCGCTTGCGCGAGGCCATCGCCGATGAAGCCATCGACTGGGGACTGACGGTCAAATCGGTGGAAATACAGGACATCAAGCCTACCGAATCAATGCAGAAGGCGATGGAGGCCCAGGCCTCTGCCGAACGTGAACGCAAAGCTACGGTGACCAAGGCGGAAGGTGCCAAGCAGGCTGCGATTCTCAATTCGGAAGCACGTCTCGAGGCAGCGCGACGTGATGCCGAAGCTCAGGTAACACTCGCCGAAGCCAGTGCCGAAGCGATTCGCCGCGTGGCGGCGGCCACCAGCAACCAGGACGCTCCGATGCGTTACATGCTGGGAGAGAAATATCTTGCCGCAATGGGAAAGCTGGCAGAGTCCGCCAACGCCAAGACCATCGTTTTGCCGGCAGACCTGCAGGAAAGCCTGAAGGGCATACTCGGTCGATCGCGGGATTGAAAACCGGGCCGGCTCCTTGCACCACCAACGAGATTGGCAGGGCAAAAGGGCCAATGATCGGGCAGAGGCCGAACTTCGGCTCGCGTGCGGATGCTGACAATCAACGCAAGTGGTGCGCGGGACGGGACTTGAACCCGTATGGCTTGCGCCGGCAGATTTTAAGTCTGCTATGTATACCAATTCCATCACCCGCGCCGAGGCACGGCATTCTACATTCGTGAGCATGCCGTGCCTATCTTGCGTCCCGAAGCTTGCCGTCATGGCCCATGACATGGCGTCAATGCGGCAGCGCGTTGATATTGCCGGCAGGTAGAACTCGCACTTCAGAGATGGCAACGCTTGATTGAAACCCTGAGAAAATTACGCGGATCCAATCAGTAAAATCGGGACTGAGATAACGCCGCCCTGCATAACCGAGGTTTTGATGCACACAAATGTCCGAGCCAGACTGGCCGAAGCCATCAGCAAGTTTCATGATCATGTTGCGATTTCCGATTCAGGACGGCAACTGAGTTATCAGGAGCTCGGCGCCAGTATTGATTCCGTTGTGGCACGGATTTCAGCTGCCGGAATTCCCCCTTGCAGCAGGATCGCGTTGATCATCGAAGACAGGACGACGGCGGTTTCTGCAATTCTTGGTGCGATCTTTGCGGGCCATACCTACATTCCGTTGGATATCAATGACCCGGACGAGCGGCTCAGGTTTATTCTTCAGGACTCGACTCCTGCGTTATTGCTGACCGATGCTGGACAGGCTGTGCGTACCCGTCAATTTGCCGGCGGTGTTGTGCCGGTCGTTGATCTGAGTGAAACCTCGCATGTCGCCGACGTCGCCGCCGGCTGCAGCCTTGAGCAACTGCAGCTCAAACGAAAATGCGGCACGTCATGTGGCTCATGCGTGCCGGAACTGAAACGGCTGGCAGCTTCCAATAAACAGGTCGCCGCCGCCTGATTTTCAGAGCAGGTGCAAGCCATCCTTTGCGAAGGCATTGATGGCAAACGTCGGAAAGTGCCTGCCGCGCGTGGCATTGTTGCTGATCTCGAAATCACAGATACCGACCTTGCCATTGCAGGTGATCTTGCACATGATGTCTGTCGTGGGCACGGTTTCAGCAACCCAGGTGACGACACCCTTTTGCAGAACCTCCATCTCGAAATCGAGGATTTCGCCCGTGGTCAGCTCCATGTGCATGCGGCCGCCACGGTGGGTCAGGCCGTCATGCTCCATGTAGGTGGTGATGTCGATCTTCCTGGTGTAGACAAGCTGGTTGCCGCGGATCACGCAACCGAAATCGGCGCTGCTGTTATCGGTACCCAGCACGCTGAGACCCAACACCGTCATGTCGGGACCGAAAGTGCCGGCCACCCAGCGGTGCGCAACGAAAACATCCCATAGCCGCTTGCCCCAACCGTGATCACGGAAGGCCATGCCATTGACTTCGTATTGCTTGCCATTGATGTTGATCGAGCCACTGATGCTGCCGCCGACTTCCATGTGCCCCGCCGTGATCTGCTCAGCAAGCTGGCCCTTTTTGGGATAGATGTCCACCGGCGTGTGGAAATCGCGGATGTGAAGTTCGCCTTTCGCTTCCTTCTGGTTGAAGGTCCAGATGGCATGATCAGTGAACTCGAATTTGAGCGAGCCGTCACCGCAGCCATAGCCGGTGGGGAAGTGATCCTGCGGCCGCAGCGGCACGATTTCACAGCGCTTGTAGACGCAGTCTGACGCAAAAAAACTGTTGATGAGGTGAATCTTGCCGCCATCCTTGCGCTTTGGCTGATGGCCGATGCGGTGATAACCGCCGATCTTGTTCTTCAGATCCCACCAGCACAGCACGACGCTTTCCTGCCACGCCTCGTGGCCGTCCTGCTCGTGGTGCCATTCATCCTCGCGCTTGAGTACCACTACGCTGCCGCCGCCGACTATTTCCATTTTTTCCTCCGTTGATGATCTATTTGCGCGCCTGTTCCGCCAGCGCAATCTTTTCGTTCAAGGTACCGACGCCGGCGATGGGATACAGGAATCCCCATTGGCACAGGCCGATGCTGGTTTCTTCGTTGTCCTGAAAAAGCTTGAGCCCATTTTCGCAGGGAACGATGAATTTCATGGCATAGATCACGTCAAAGTAGCGCTGGCGATATTCGCTGATCGGTCGGCCACCGCATTCCTCGTAGATCTTCATGATCTCGGCCTTGCTCATGATGCCGTTGAGGCTGATGGCGAGCAGGGCGATGTCCTCGGCCGGATCGCCGAAGGTCAGGTATTCCCAATCCAGGATGCAGGAAACCTTTTCGCCGTTCACGAGCGTGTTGTGCAAGCCGAAATCGCCGTGCAGCATGGACGGTGGTTCATCGTTGACCGGCACGTTGTTGCGCAGCCATTCCATCATGCGCACCGTCAATGGGGAGGCACGCAGTTGCTTGGTCTTGATGCAGTCAAGCCAGTGGTTGACCCACGCCGTCGTGTTTTCCGTCAGCGTCCTGTGTTGCGCCCACGGCTTGAGGTGCGAACGCTGCAGCCTGTCGTCTGCGGGATCGAGACGGGTATTGTGGATGCGTACCAGATGGCCGATCAAGTCCCTGAGCACCGCTGGTGGTATGTTGCCAGTGGCACCGATCGAACTACCGACGTTCTGTCCTTCCGCCTTGCGCGAGACCAGAAAGTGCTGTCCCAGAAACTGTTTGTCGGTTTCCAGCCACAAGGGTTCGGCAACCGGCAGGCCGGCCTCGAATACCATCTGCAGTACAAGGAACTCGTTTTTCACCTGATCACCATCCCAGAAACCGAATCGGGGAGGTTGCTCTGCGCGGATCACCAAAGACTGTTTGCCATTGACGTCATCGCTGATCTCGAGCAGCACGGTTTTTTTCGAAAAACCGCCAGCCAGCTTCCTGATGTCGGTGATCGCGACATTTTTCCATGCGGGAAACTTGTGCCGCAAATAGGCTTCAAGATTTACTCTCGTATACGGGTCCGCCATTGCTGCGGCTGGCTTGGGTGTCGAGGCGGCAAGTTTTGCGTGACGGGAATAGAAGCAATTCTCCCAATCGACAATCGCCTTGAGCCAGTTTTCGACGTTTTCCTTTCCCTTGAACGCGTTTCCGGAGAGCGTGCGAACCATGCTCTCCAGCGACTGACGCAGGGCGTCGATGTGCGGCCATACGGCATTGGCCGGCAGGGATTTGTCTTTAAGCGGCTGCAACTGATTGTTGATGCCGAGCAATGCGCTACCGGATTCGGCCAGCGCCAGTCCTTCTGCATAATGCACATGGTAGAACTCATGATCGGTTCGCAGCAGCAGGTCGGCCAATACGGCATCTACTGCATCCAGCGTTGCCTTGACCCCGGCGTCTGCGTTGCCGGCCAGTTTGCCAAGCGCAGCCCGTGCACCGCCAAGCAGGCGTTTTTCATCGGGAAGCATCTGCCCGTCTCCTCTTTCTTGTTATGCAACAAGCAGAGGATGTTAGGTCACGGACGCAATCCGCGCAAGAGCAATCCTGTGGCGTGTTCGGCAATTTCCTCGGGGGTGGACAGAGTTTTCTTGACGCTGGGGAAAAGTGCGTAAATCCCCTTCAGGTTGGAAAAACCGAAGATCAGGGCGATCATCGAGGTGACCGCTTCGTCGGTATTGGCGTGGGGCGCGATCTGCTTGATCAGGTCGCGGAACAGTGCCAGCGGCTGCTGGAAG
>CANJXH010000046.1 GCA_947478755.1 Betaproteobacteria bacterium
CGTCCCATTGGGCATCGGTCCGCTCGCGCTCAGGAATGGAGAGCATCTCGCGCAGACGCTGACGAAGTTCGTTTTTGGGTGTGTCCATCGCAATATGATTTTAATTGTCCAGCTGCCATTATAGGCCCAAGAGAGGCCGCTGTTTCGGCACTGGTCGGCTGTCTCAGTTCGTAGAATGAAGATAGTTGATACGAAAAAGGAACTGTTCTTGATTCGCTTTGCGGCGCTTGGTAGCGGCAGTCGTGGCAATGCCATGGCGGTGCAATCGGCACAGACGACGGTGCTCATCGATTGCGGTTTCGGTCCGCGTGAACTGACACGTCGCCTCGGGCGACTGGGGCTGGCGATCGACGATGTCGATGCAATCCTGATTACCCATGAACATAGCGATCACATCGGTGGCGCCGCAGCGTGCACGCGACGATTTGGCGTGCCCCTGTTCATGACGCATGGTACGCATGTCGCCGGGCTGGCGGGTGCCGAAGACTTGAAGGTGACGCGCATAGACAGTCATACTTCGTTCGCCATTGGAGATTTCGAGGTGCAGCCCTTTCCGGTACCGCATGACGCGCGCGAACCCGCGCAATTTACGTTGAGCGATGGCAAATGCCGTTTTGGCATGCTCACCGACATAGGTACGTCGACACCGCATGTTGTCGAGATGCTTTCGATGTGCGATGCGCTGGTGCTTGAGTGCAATCATGATGCGGAGATGCTGGCCAGAGGCAATTATCCCCATGCGCTCAAGCAGCGGATCTCCGGGCGCTTTGGCCATCTTGAAAACAGTGCTTCGGCGCAATTGCTGGCACAGTTGGACACGGCGAGGCTGCAACACGTGGTAGCTGCCCATCTGAGCGAGCAGAACAATTCGGCGGATCTGGTTCGCCATGCGCTGGCCAGCGTAATGAAGTGCGATCCATCCTGGATCGGCGTGGCCGACCAGGACGAGGGCAGCGACTGGCGGATGATCGACTGAACGTTATTTGCGGAACAGGCGTTCAAACTCGTGCCAGTGCACATCCTGGCTCTCGCCCCAATAACGCGAGCCGTTGACATCCCATTGCATCAAGGTCTGCTGCATCACGATGTTTTTCCAGCCGCCGACCGGGCAACCGGCAACCGTGGTTCCCTGCATCGTGTATTGGCGGCCAAGTTTGTCGGTCGCCTCAACCACGTGTTGCAGCGGTATCAGATCGTCGTCACGAACTGTCTTGCGGGTGCAACTGACTATGCGTGTCAGTTCGCCATCCCGACAAACCCAGCCGTCGGCAAAGAGCTTTGCCGGCACGCTGATGCCAGGGTGATCCGGATACTGGCTCATGTCGTCAAAGCCGCCAATGTTGAAGGCAAAGTTCTCGTCGCCCAGTGTGACCCAGCTGTAAGGCGGCACCGGTATTGAATCCTCGGGCCGGTGCTCGGCCCAGGAACGGTCACGCACGCTATGGCATTCGACGCGATAGCGTTTGCCGCGCAGTACCAGTTCCCCTTCGACTTTCATGTTCTGTTCAAAATGCTTGTTGCCGCCGCGGACGGCAGCTGGCATTGCGGCGCGCTGAAAAACGTGAAAACGGGTATCTGCCTGCTTGTCCTCGAATACCAGCTCATGTTCTTGGAAGGGCTTGTTGATCTTCACCACCAGGCCGTTTGGCAGCGTCACCGTACCGTTGTCGCGATTGATGTGGTCCGGTGCGCTGAGAAAATCCAGCCAGTTGTGATAATTGGCAGCAAGGAAATGACGCTTGCGGCCCTGATACAGCAACACGCCACCGCTCAGTACGTTGAGGTTCGGGTGCAGCCAGAGATACACGAAAGCGAACACCTTTTCCTCCGGTATCGAAAAACCGAAGTAGTAGGTTTCGGTGACTGATGCACCGGGGGGATGGATTTCTTGCGGATGAAAATAATCATCGGCATCCGTGCAAACGCCAAAATCAGTCTGTGATTTGCTCACTACCCACGCGGTGGGATCTTCTGTTGTCATTGCCCTGTCCTTGGTTTGTCGATCAATGTTGCAATTTGTCCTTGATGAAATCCACAATGGCCTGGCTGAAGACGTCATTCATGTCGCCGGCAACCATGTGTGCCGCACCTTGTACATCAACGAAGCTGGCATGCGGCACCAGTTCGAGAAAATGCTTCACGCCCTCGAGGCTGACCAGATCGCTTTTGCCGCCGCGCACCAGCAAAGTCGGAATACGCAGATTGCGTGCGGCTTCCTCCATCCGGTCCATGACCTGATCGGGACGCTGCGAGTGGTCGCTGATCTCGAACATCTTCGGATCCCAATGCCAGTAGAGGCGACCATCCTTGCCCGGACGCAGATTCTTCATCAAGCCCTTGTTGCTGGCCGGGCGAGGGCGGTGGGGCAGGTAGGCCGCGACAGCTGCGGCGGCCTCATCCAGCGTGGCAAATCCGTTCGGGTTTGATTGCATGAACCGGGTAATGGCATCGCTGCCCTCAGCTTCGACTTTCGGCACGATGTCGATCAAGGCGATTCCGCAGGCAATCGGCATTTCGCTTTCGCCAACCGCCAACAGCGAGGTGATGCCGCCAAGTGACGCGCCCACCAGCATCGGCGGCGACGATTGTGCGTTGATCAGGATGCGAAGATCCTCGACGAAAGCACCGATTTCATAATTTCCCTCCGGTGACCATTCACTGTCACCGTGGCCGCGCAGATCAATATTGATCACATAGCAATCGTTGCCGATCAGCGTCTGCGCGAGGTTTTTCCAGGAATGTCGAGTCTGGCCTCCACCGTGCAGGAGGATGACCGGCAACCCGTTCCTGTCGCCGCCGACATCGGCGGCAATGACCAGACCGCCATGGCCCTTGAAGCGGTCCTGGCGCAGTTCGGTAGGTTGTCTTGAGGTCGGCATTCGATAATCGATGGAAATTCGGGCAAGGCGATGCTACCGCATTTTGTTTGCCTGACGGGATGCGCGCTTCGTCAGTTAAAATGGCGCCCGCTATGCCATGCCGCAGTGGCCGCATATAAATATTCGTGAATGAAATGGTCAAACATGTTCGACATCGTTCGTAATAATCGCAGGGTAGTCCAGGTCTTTCTGGTGCTGATCATGCTGCCCTTCGCCTTTTTCGGCGTGGAATCCTATATCAGTCACCTCGGTGCGGGCGACGACATTGCCAAGGTCGGCGACAACAAGATCACGACGCAGGAGTTCCGTCAGGCGCTGCGCGAACAGCAGGAGCGGATACGAGCTTCTGCACAAGGGCGCCAGATTCCGCCGGGGGTGCTGGATTCACCGGAGGCGCGCCGTGCGGTGCTCGATACCCTGATCAATCGTCACTTGCTCTCCGATTACGCGCGCAAGGCGCATTTCACGGTCAGTGACCAGGCGCTGGTGCAGTTCATTTCGTCTGTTTCTTCACTGCAGGTTGACGGCAAATTTTCACCGGAAAAATATGACGCGATTGTCGCCGCACAGAGCCTGACCAAGGAGGCCTTCGAGGCGCGCCTGCGTCAGGACATCGTGTTGCAGCAGGCGGCTGCCGGCATTTCGGCGTCCTCCCTGACGGGCAAGACATCGTCTGCGCTGTGGGTCAACCCGCTTTTCGAAGAGCGGGAGGTTTCCAGCTCGATGTTGAAGCTGGACCAGTACC
The DNA here is from genome assembly GCA_947478755.1 of Betaproteobacteria bacterium. Taxonomy (GTDB): domain Bacteria; phylum Pseudomonadota; class Gammaproteobacteria; order Burkholderiales; family Rhodocyclaceae; genus Georgfuchsia. The sequence goes on from CANJXH010000046.1 coordinate 3,625, forward strand.
TGTCGCAGGTCAAGCTGGCTGCCGATGCCGCCAAGACCTACTACGATGCGCACAGCAAGGATTTCGAGATTCCCGCGCAGGTTCGTGCCGAATTCGTCATCTTGTCGCAAGCGGCGCTGATGAATCAGGTCACGGTATCGGAGGCTGACATCAAGGCAGCCTACGATAGCCATCAGGACAAGTACCGGCAGGGCGCCGAACGTCGTGCCAGCCATATCCTGATTCTTGCGGACAAGGCGGCGCCAGAAGCCAAGGTGGCCGAAGCCAAGGCGAAAGCCGAGGGTCTGCTCGCCCAACTGAAAAAGAACCCCAAGGACTTTGCCAAGCTGGCAAAGGAAAACTCCCAGGATCCGGGGTCTGCTGCCAAGGGCGGTGATCTCGACTGGTTTGCGCGCGGCGCCATGGTGAAACCGTTCGAAGAAGCCGCGTTTTCCATGAAGGAAGGCGAGATCAGCAGCGTAGTGCGTTCCGATTTCGGCTTCCACATCATCCAGCTCACGGGCATCCGTGGCGACAAGGGCAAATCCCTGGCTGACGTGCGTGGCGAGATTGAGATAGAACTCAAGCAGCAGGCCGCTGCCAAGAAATACGCTGAGGCTGCCGAGGGTTTCACCAATACAGTGTACGAACAGGCCGACAGCCTGAAGCCGGTGGCCGACAAGTACAAGCTCGAGATTCAGCAGACAGGCTGGATTGCCAAGGGCGTGGCCGGCAACGGTCTGGCCAGCAACCCCAAGCTTCTGGCGGCCCTGTTCAGTGATGACGCGATCAAGAACAAGCGTAATACCGAGGCGGTTGAAGTCGCCTCCAATACGCTGGTCTCGGCGCGTGTGGTCGAGTCCAAACCGGCAACCTCGGTGCCCCTGGCCGATGTCAAGGACGCGATCGAGAAACAGCTGACGCATGAAGAGGCGCGCAAGCTGGCGATCAAGGCCGGCCACGAGCTACTGATCCGGCTTTTCAAGGGCGAGACAGTCAATCTGGTGTGGGGCGAGATCAAAAATATCTCGCGCATCAACGCCGAGAAAATGCCGCTGAGTTCAGTCGACGCAATTTTCAAATCCAGCACGTCGAAGCTCCCCTCGTATGCTGGTGCCACGACCCCGGATGGTGACTTTGTCCTCTATCGCATCTCCAAGGTCACACCGCACGACGGCACCGGTGATCAGCGCACCAAGGCGCTGGGCAATCAATATGCCCAGATCGTCGCGAGCGAAGAATTCGCTGCCTGGCTTGCCGCATTGCGCGAAAAAGCCGGTGTCGAAATCAACCAGAAACTGCTCGAAACCAAGGAAGAGAAATAGCATCGTGGTGGGAGCATGAAGCTCCAGCAACTGCGTTTTCTGGTCGAGGTCTTCGATAGCGACCTGAATGTGACCCTCGCGGCCGAACGCCTGTTTACGTCGCAGCCCGGCGTCAGCAAGCAGTTGCGGCAACTGGAAGCAGAGCTTGGCATTGTCGTGTTCGAGCGCAACGGCAAACGTTTTACCGGTGTCACCGAGGCAGGCGTTGCCGTCATCGAGTCGGCACGCAAGGTGCTGCTGGAGGCCGAGAATCTCAAGAGCATTGCCGACGAATTGCGCGATGACTCCACCGGCACGCTGACCGTCGCCACGACCCATACCCAGGCGCGATACGTTTTGCCGCGCGTGGTGGCCGAATTTACCCGACGCTTTCCCAAGGTCCGGCTGTCGATCCGCGAAGGAGATCCGCATCGCGTCACCGAAATGGTATTGCGCGGCGAGGCAGACATCGGCATTGCCACCGAGTCGCTGGCCAAGGCGGCGGGGATTGTCACGCTGCCGGCGTATTCATGGAACCATCTGGTGATCGCGCCACATGACCACCCGGTCCTGAAATCAGCGTTGTCAGTCAAATCGCTGGCCAGGCATCCCTTGATCACCTATGACCCCGCCTTCTCGGGGCGCTCGCGAATAGATGACTCGTTCAGTCGTGCCGGCGCCACTGCCAATATCGTGCTGACAGCGGTTGACTCGGATGTGATCAAGACCTACGTCAGCCTCGGGCTGGGGGTCGGCATCATTGCCGAAATGGCCTATGACAAAGAGCGGGACAGCAGTCTTGCTGCAGTCAATGCCGGGGCATTGTTTGGTGCCAATGTCACCCGTGTCGGTTTGCGCCGAGGGGCCCTGTCGCGCCGCTTTGCGCTGGTGTTTCTGGAACTGCTGTCGCCGCAGCTCACCATCGCCGCCGTCATGTCGGCCAGCCGCAACGACGGCGAGTCCTACGATATCTGAGTCGAGGCCCGGCTGCCTACCAGAGCCGCCACCAGGCTTCTTCCTTCTCGATCGATTGTGTAGCAGGGTCAATCTTGGGGAAGTTCTGCTTGAACACGCGGGTGGTGTCGTCGCGCAGTTCCTTCAAGCCCATCGCATCATAGGAGCGGATCATCAGGATCAATGCCTGCTCAGTCGAAGGCGAATTCGGGTATTGCTTGATCACCTGCTCGGCACGGTTGGCCGACGCGATGAAGGCACCACGGCGGTAATAGTATTTGGCGACATGCACGTCGTGTGACGCAAGGAAGTTGCTCAGGTACACCATGCGGGCAATGGCGTCGGGTGAATACTTGCTGTTGGGGAACTTTGCCACCAGATCCTTGAAGGCGACAAAGGAGTCACGTGCCGCCTTGGGGTCACGCTCCGACTGGTCCTGGTCTGTCCAGTTGCCGAAAATCCCAAGATCCTCGTTGAAGTTGGCCAGACCTTTCAGGTAATAGGCGTAATCGACGTTCGGATGATTGGGGTGCAGACGCATGAAGCGCTCGCAAGCCGAAACGGTCGCTGCGGCTTCGCCTTGCTTGAAGTAGGAATAGGCCTCTTCCAGTTGCGCCTGTTGCGCATAGCGGCCATAGGGATAGCGCGATTCAAGCTTCTCGAAATACTTGATGGCCTTGTCCCATTGTCCTTCGGACATGGCGCTGCGGGCTTCGGTGTAGATTTTTTCGGCTGACCAGCCGGCCGTTTCGTCTTTCTCCTTGCCGCTCCCTGCACAACCCGCCAACAGGAAAAGAACCGCTGCAATTGCCGCTAAACTACGCATGATGAAAGCCTTGGAATCGAGTGCCGGCGATTATAGCCCATGCCCGCAGGACGCCCGCCGCGTGCAGATCCCCGTTGCCTGTGCCGGCCAACGCATGGATGCCGTGCTGGCGCAACTGTTCCCCGAGTTGTCGCGCAGCCGCCTCGCCACGTGGTTGAAGGCCGGCCACATTACGGTGGATGGCGCGGCGGCCACCCCCAGCCGCAAGGCGTGGGGCGGTGAAGCGGTCGAGTTGCGCGCGCCGCGTGGTGCTTTCGAGACCGAAGACCAGGCCGAAGACATCGGCCTCAACATCGTGTTTGAAGACGAGGCCATCATCGTCATCGACAAGCAGGCCGGTCTGGTCGTGCATCCCGGCAGCGGCAACCGTGATGGCACCATGCTCAACGCACTGCTGCACCACGCGCCGCAATTGGCCGAGGTGCCGCGCGCCGGCATCGTGCATCGCATCGACAAGGACACCAGCGGCCTGCTGGTGGTGGCGAAAACCCTCGAAGCGCAAACCGACCTGGTGCGCCAGCTGCAGGCACGCAGCGTCAAGCGCCATTACCTCGCGGTAGTACAAGGATTGGTGCGCGAGGGCGGCCTGGTCGAGGCCAACATTGGCCGCCATCCCACGCAGCGCACGCGCATGGCGGTAGTGCCGGGTGGGCGCGAAGCGCGCACGCATTACGCTGTCAAAGAGCGTTTTGACAAATCGACCCTGATTGAATGCAAGCTTGACACCGGGCGTACCCACCAGATCCGCGTCCATATGGCATCGATCAACCATCCGCTGGTCGGTGATGCCACTTACGGCAAGCGCAAGACCGGCGATGCCGTGCTCGATGCCTTTCCCCGCCAGGCCTTGCATGCCTGGCAGCTGGGCCTGCTGCATCCGCAAAGCCATGAGCCGATGCAATGGGAAAGCCCATTGCCCGATGACTTCGCGCAACTGTTGCAGACGTTGAGAGGTCAGCAATGAACGACCTCATCACCCCCGACTGGCCCGCACCTGCCAATGTCCGTGCCCTCGTGACCACGCGCAATGGCGGCGTCAGTCGCAGCCCTTACGCCAGCCTCAACCTTGCCGACCACGTCGAGGACGACCCGCAGGCAGTGGCAGAGAATCGCCGCCTGCTGCGCCAGCGCGTACCGCAAATTCCGCAGGATCCGCTATGGCTGAAGCAGGTACATGGTGTCCGTTGTGTCGAGGTCGAAACGAGCGAATCTGGCGTCGAGGCCGATGCTTCGTGGAGCTGCACGCCGGGCCGGGTCTGCGCCGTGCTGACTGCCGATTGCCTGCCATTGCTGCTGTGCGACGAGGCCGGCACGGTGGTCAGCGCCGTGCATGCGGGCTGGCAGGGTTTGGCCAAGGGCGTGATCGAAGCGGCGGTGGGCACGCTGCCGGTCGTGCCCGGCAAGTTGCTGGCATGGATGGGGCCGGCGATCGGCCCATCGGCTTTCGAGGTCGGTGCCGACGTGCGCGACCAGTTCTTCCTGCATGACCCGGCGGCAGCGGCTGCCTTCATCTCCCTGCCCAATGGCAAATGGCTGGGTGATCTGTATCTGCTGGCGCGGCAGCGCCTTGCGGCGCTGGGTGTCATGCGTGTCTACGGCGGCGGCGAATGCACAGTGACCGATGCGGCGCGTTTTTATTCCTTCCGTCGCGACAAGGTTACCGGGCGCATGGCCTCTCTGATATGGCTGGCCGGTCCGGCTTGACAGGCCACGTATAATCTCAGGTCAATGTCAGTTCTCTCCTGGATCATTACCGCATCACTCGTTGGCGGCGCGCTGAGCGTTGCCGCCGCGGCCGCGTTCGCCTTTACCGCACGCGCCGCCTGGGTGCCGCACCTCATCAGCTATGCCATCGGCGCGCTGCTGGGTGCCGCCTTCCTCGAAGTGCTGCCCAATGCGGTGATCGCCAGCGGCGACGCCAGTGGCACCGGCCGCGTCATCCTGTTCGGGCTGCTCGGTTTCTTCCTGCTCGAAAAATTGGTGATCTGGCGCCATTGCCATGTCGAGGAATGCGAAGGCCACGAACCGCCGATCGAAGTCGTCCACCATCACGGCCACAGCCACAGCCATGGACATGCACACGACCACGGCCGCAGCGGCCTGCTCATCGTCGTTGGCGACACCTTCCACAACTTTGTCGACGGCGTGCTCATTGCCTCCGCCTTCATGGCCGACATCCGCCTTGGCGTCGTCACCGCGCTGGCGATCATTGCCCACGAGATTCCGCAGGAAGTTGGCGACTTCCTCATCCTCATCCATTCCGGCTACACCCGCAGCAAGGCCTTCATGTACAACCTGCTGTCGAGCTTCGCCACCGTGGTCGGTGGCCTGCTGGCCTATTTCGCGCTGTCGCGTGCCGAAGGCATCGTGCCAGTGATGCTCGGCCTCGCTGCCGCCAGCATGATCTATGTTGCCGTTGCCGACCTGATTCCCGGCCTGCACAAGCGCACCGAACTGAAGGCCACCATCCAGCAGGTGATCCTGATCGCCATGGGCATTGCATCGATCGCCATCAGCGAACACTTCGTCGACAAGCTGGTTCCCGGCGTTTGATTCAAAACCCTTGTTCTAGCCACAGAGGACACAGAGGGCACAGAGAGAAGCCTGACACTCCGTACCAATATCCTCTCCAGTTGGACAAGCGGCATGCGTCGCTGACTGCGGTTTTCCTCTGTGATCTCTGTGTCCTCTGTGGCTAAGTGTTTTTCCAGGTTCAATCCAATTTCGGAGTACGCCCATGGGCGACATCATTGAATTTCCCAACAGCGTCTATCGCCTGCACCAGCCTTTCGTGCCGGCGGGCGACCAGCCGGAGGCCATCGACAAGCTGATCGAGGGCATCACCGACGGCTTGTCGTACCAGACCCTGCTTGGTGTCACCGGCTCCGGCAAGACCTACACCATGGCCAATGTCATCGCCCGGCTCGGCCGCCCGGCCATCGTCATGGCGCCGAACAAGACGCTCGCGGCACAGCTGTATTCCGAGTTCCGCGAGTTCTTTCCGCACAACGCGGTGGAGTATTTCGTTTCCTACTACGACTACTACCAGCCCGAGGCCTATGTGCCGGCGCGCGACCTGTTCATCGAGAAGGATTCGGCGATCAACGAGCAGATCGAACAGATGCGCCTCTCGGCCACCAAGAGCCTGATGGAGCGGCGCGACGTGATAATCGTGGCCTCAGTGTCGGCGATCTACGGCATCGGCGATCCCGCCGATTACCACAGCATGATCCTGCATCTGCGCACCGGCGAGAAGCTGGGCCAGCGCGACATCATCCGGCGTCTGGTCGAGATGCAGTACGAACGCAACGACGTCGATTTCTCGCGCGGCAACTTCCGCGTGCGCGGCGACGTGATCGACATCTTCCCGGCCGAAAACGCCGAGAACGCAGTGCGCGTCGTGCTGTTCGACGACGAGATCGAGTCGCTGACCCTGTTCGATCCGCTCACCGGCCACAACCGGCAGAAGCTGCCGCGCTTCACGGTCTATCCGTCCAGCCACTACGTCACCCCGCGCGCCACCGTGATCAAGGCCGTCGAGGCGATCAAGGTCGAACTGCGCGAGCGCATCGAGTTCTTCCAGAAGAACCAGCAGCTGGTCGAGTGCCAGCGCATCGAGCAGCGCACCCGCTTCGATCTCGAGATGCTCGACCAGCTCGGTTTCTGCAAGGGCATCGAAAACTATTCGCGCCACCTCTCCGGGCGACTGCCCGGCGAAGCCCCGCCGACACTGATCGACTATCTGCCCGCCGATGCCTTGATGTTCATCGACGAATCGCATGTGATGATGGGCCAGATAGGCGGCATGTACAAAGGCGACCGCGCGCGCAAGGAAAACCTGGTGAACTACGGCTTCCGCCTGCCGTCGGCGCTGGACAACCGGCCCCTGCGCTTCGAGGAGTTCGAGCGCCTGATGCCGCAGACCGTCTTCGTTTCCGCGACGCCGGCCGACTACGAGCAAAAGCACCAGGGCCAGGTCGTCGAGCAGCTGGTGCGGCCTACCGGCCTGGTTGATCCCGAGGTCGATGTGCGGCCGGCCATCAGCCAGGTCGATGATCTTTACACCGAAATCGGCAAGCGGGTCGCCGTCAACGAGCGGGTGCTGGTGACCGTGCTGACCAAGAAGCTGGCCGAGCAGCTGACCGGCTACCTTGCCGACAACGGCATCAAGGTGCGCTACCTGCATTCCGACATCGATACCGTCGAGCGTGTCGAGATCATCCGCGACCTGCGCCTTGGCGTGTTCGACGTGCTGGTTGGCATCAACCTGCTGCGCGAAGGGCTGGACATTCCCGAAGTGTCGCTGGTCGCGATCCTCGACGCCGACAAGGAAGGCTTCCTGCGTTCCACCCGCAGCCTGATCCAGACCATGGGCCGCGCCGCGCGCCACCTCAACGGCGCTGTCATTCTCTATGCCGACAAGGAAACCGACTCGATGCGCGCCGCGATGGGCGAGACGGCTCGCCGGCGCGCCAAGCAGCTGCAGTTCAATATTGACAACAACATCACCCCGGTTGGTGTGAGCAAGCGCATCAAGGACATCATCGACGGCATCTACGATTCCGAGACCGCTCACAGTGATCTCAAGGTTGCGCAGGAAACCGCGCGCTACGAGTCGATGAGCACGCTCGCACTGGGCAAGGAAATCAAGCGCCTTGAAAAGAAGATGCACGAACATGCCAAGAATCTGGAGTTCGAGGAAGCCGGCCTCGCCCGCGACGAGCTGTTCAAGCTGAAGAAGCTCGCCTTCGGCGGCGAGGCGCATGATTCGACAAATGGCTGAAAACCGCTTGCCACAGAGTGCACAGAGGACACAGAGCAAAGCCAAACCATGAGGTTTTTGTCGGCAGGTTTTCTCTGTGCCCTCTTTGTCCTCTGTGGCTCAGAGATTTTGAATCTTCAAATCCCTCCCCAGCTTTTCCCCCGCTTATCAACAGGCAATGCACAGGTAACCCACATTGCCCACAACAATTCACAGCCTTGCCCACAGCTTCTGCACCGCATTCCCACAGGGTTATGCGTTTCCTTGGGCTGGCCGCTTGGGTAGACTGCTTCGCTCGCTCGGGGAGAAATAAACAATGGTGCAGGCACGTGCGGTTCAAAACAACAATCAACAGAACGATCCGCAACTCCTTGCCCTGAAGCTGCCGCCGCATTCGATCGAAGCCGAGCAATCGCTGATCGGCGGCCTGCTGCTCGACAACACCGCGTGGGACCGCATCGGCGACGCCGTCTCCGATGCCGATTTCTACCGCGACGACCATCGCCGCATCTTCATCCACATTCGCAAGCTGGTCGAAACCGGCCGTCCCGCCGACGTGGTGACGGTGTACGAGTCGATCGAGAAATCCAACGAGGTTGACCAGACCGGCGGCCTTGCCTACCTCGGCGAGATCGCCAACAACACGCCTTCCGCCGCCAACATCCGCCGCTATGCCGAGATCGTGCGCGAGCGCTCGGTGCTGCGCAAGCTGGCCACCGTCGGCGACGAGATCGCCGCCAGTGCGCTCAACCCCGCCGGGCGTGATGTCAAGCAGCTGCTCGACATTGCCGAACAGCGGGTGTTCGAAATTGCCGAAACCGGCAACCGCAACACCCAGGGTTTTATCTCCATCCGCCCCTTGCTGGGCGAGGTGATCGACAAGGTGCAGGAGCTCTACGACCGCGACGATCCAAGCGACATCACCGGTACCCCCACCGGCTTTACCGATCTCGACAAGATGACCTCCGGCCTGCAACCGGGCGACATGATCGTCATTGCCGGCCGCCCGTCGATGGGTAAAACGGCTTTTGCCCTCAACATCGCCGAACACATTGGCGTTGAAGTCGGCCTGCCGGTCGCCATCTTCTCGCTCGAAATGTCAGGCCCGCAATTGGCCACGCGTTTTCTCTCGTCGGTGGCACGCGTTGATCAAACCAAGATGCGCAGTGCCAAGGGCCTCACCGACGAAGACTGGGACAAGATGACGGTGGCGCTGGGCAAGCTGCACGACGCCCCGATCCACATCGACGAAACCGGCGCCATCAACTCCACCGACCTGCGTGCCCGTGCCCGCCGCCTGCATCGCCAATGCGGCAAGCTTGGCCTGATCGTCATCGATTACCTGCAGCTGATGTCGTCGAACAAGGAAGGTGAAAACCGCGCGACCGAAATCTCCGAGGTCTCGCGCTCCATCAAGTCGCTGGCCAAGGAACTGCAGGTGCCCATCCTCGCGCTGTCGCAGCTGTCGCGGAAGGTGGAAGAACGCAACGACAAGCGCCCGCTGATGAGCGACTTGCGCGAATCCGGCGCCATCGAGCAGGACGCCGACATCATCATGATGATGTACCGCGACGAGTACTACAAACCGGATACGCAGGAGAAGGGCGTCGCCGAGGTGATCATCGGCAAGCACCGTAACGGGCCGACCGGCACAGTGAAGCTCACCTTCCTCGGCGAGTACACAAAGTTCGTCAATGCAGCGCAGCCGGGGAGCTACTAGCAGCAGGTTTGTGCAGGGCGGTTCATAAGAATAGGGGAGGGCAACATGGAACAAGTCGAGAAGGCAATCCCGATTGTGTTTGTCAGTGACAGCAGGCGCTTCGTACCGGTCTCCGTCGAGGCGGATGTTGTTCCAGCGCCCCTGCTTAATCAGGATGACGAGGCTGGGATTGACGAGGTCATCCTGTTCTTGACTACAGAGAGTATTGGCGCCTGATGGCCGGGACTCGCCCCGGCGGGCGACCTACTCTTTTGCTGCGCGGCAAAAGAGTAGGCAGAAAATCGCGCCCCGCCGCACCGGCCTCCCTTCGGTCGGCTGCCCTCGTTGCGAAAGCTTTGCCGGGCCGATGCCTGAACTCGCTGCGCTCGGACAACGGCATCGGAAAGCCCCCGGCAAACCTTCCTCACTCGGCGGCGCAGAGGGTATTTGTCCTTCTTGCTTGATGCTTTTGTAGTATCCATGAAATTCAAAAATATGGTCGTTAATCTAGATGACAGCCAGGCCAACCTATGTCCTCCGATTTGATTGAAAAGATTGCGCTAATTGCTGTTGGTTGGTTGTTCGCGTTACTTGGGCCGGCCATTGTCGATGCGAATAGACGGCAACGAGAAAACGTAGCGGTTCGGACTATTCTGGCCGTTGAGCTTCAAGAGGTCGCACTCAAGCTCGCCCTTGCTAATCATTACATCATTAAGCATTTTGGCGAAGAGGATCGTCAGCATCTTGAGTGGATAAGTGATGTTGTGAATTCGTACAGGGGTACCACTCCGAGTGACTCGATTGCCGACTTATTGGTGATGAAACTTTCTTTGACCGACCAAGAAATTGCTAGCAATAGTAAAAGAACAGCTGCTCAACCCGGACAAGGAATCGTCTTACAAAAATATCTTGTGCCATTGCTAGACTCAAGAATCTCCTCCCTTTTGTATTTTCGTGGCGTTGTCCCCCCTTTGCTCCTTGATATCAAAAACAGGCTAGGCCTGCTAAACGATACCGTTGAGCAAGTGCGTCACAACACACATTTAACGTTTGGGAAACTGGAAGGAGATAACTATCAAAGGCTTGTCGAAAATATTTCAGGCAGCTATAGATTTTATGCAGAGGAGGCGAAAAGGGTCGCAGATAAAATTAGATCGTTAGAAAAACTGCTCTAACCTCTAACTTTAGGCAAAAACGGGGCGGTGTTATTTGCGTTTTCAAATAACACTGAGCCTTTGAAATATCCTTTGAAATAAAGGGGCATCAATAATGCGTTTTTGCTTTTTCGCGTTTCGGTTTGTGTTGATCGGCTTGCTTGTAGCCAGCTCTGGTATTTGCTTCGGGCAGTTTGCGGTCAGTGACAATGCAGTACTGCGTGCTGCGGCGACTGGCAATGCGGATGTTCTGAAGTCATTGATGGCATCGGGTGGCAGGGCGGATGCGATGACGGACCGCGGCGAGCCGGCCGTTTATCTGGCAGTTCAAGCAAACCATGTGGAATCGGTAAAGGTGCTGCTTGACGCGGGTGCCACGGGTTTGAATGGGCTTTATGGCAAGAGCCGCTTTTCGCCGCTGACCAATGCTGCAACGGCGGACAACACATCGATGATCAAGTTGTTGATCGACCATGGCGCCAGTCTTTCCCTTGTCGATGGTGGCGGCCTTGATCCGCTGTCGTCTGCGATCATTTCGAAATCACCGGAGGCCGTTCGCTTGATCGCCGATGCGGGTGGCGATCCCAATCTGCGTCTGCCGCGCGGGCTGAGCGCACCATTGCGCGCTGCCATCTACGGCGACGTGGAAATCGAGAAGATCATTCTCGACCACAAGGGCAACGTCGATGCACGCGATGACGCTGGGGCTTCGGCATTGATGTACGCGGCAGCGATGGGGCGGGAAGGCAATGTGCGCCTGCTGTTGGAGCGCGGCGCCAAGGTCTACCCGCTGAATGCCAGCCAGCGCTCGGCACTGGGCGAGGCAAAACTGTTCGAAGACGCTGAAGTGCGGGAGAGAATCGTGGCCATGCTCAAGGCCGCGGGCGCTGCGGAGAACAATGCACAGCGCCCGATTGATGCACAATTTCTGAAAGCCGCCTACGACGGTAATTTGGCCCTGGTCAAGACTTTGCTCGCCAAGGGAGCGGACATCGAGGCGCGCGGCAAGCTTGACGGCCCACTGTACTTGTATGACGCGCTGTCAGTGTCAGTAAAGCACCCCGAGGTTACTCAGTATTTATTGCAACAGAACATCAATCCCTTCATGACAAGCAGCGCCGGCTTTACTGCCTTGCACACTGCTGCACGTGATGGCCCCAGGGCGACTGTCGACATGTTGCTCAAGAAGGGATTGAATCCGAATGAAACAACGCCGCGTGGCTTCACGCCGCTTTTCATGGCCATGAACGGCAAGATCAACCTCGCCAATGTCGAGGCGCTGTTGAAAGCGGGGGCGGATCCCAATGGAAAGTCCATTTCCGGGGAGAGCCTGGTGGAGGTTGCGCGACGCCTCAAGAATTCAAGGCTGGAAAAGCTGCTGGTGGATGCCGGGGCAACGAACTGATATGCAAGAGTTGAAGACAAATGGGGTCAGTGCGATTTGAGTTTTTAAATCACACAGACCCTTGCGAGTACATTTAAATAAATGACAGGGGAGGGCAGGCAATGAATCGTGATTTGCAAAGGTGGTGTGCTTGGACAGGGGTACCGTCGATGGTGCTGTTTTTCATCGGCATGGTGGTGATGACCTTTATCCCGCCGCTGTCACCGGCGTTGAGTGCGAACGAAGTGGCGAGCATCTACCAGAACAACACCATCGGCATCCGCATCGGGGCCGTGATGATCCTGATCAGTTCGATGGTGGCAATCCCCTTTTATGGCGCGGTGTCGATCCAACTGCGCGCGATGGAAGGCGACAAGCGTCCAGTGGCGGCCTATGCCCAGCTTGCGGCCGGTGCGGCGAACATACAGTTTTTCATTCTGCCTGCGCTGCTGTTCGTGGTTGCGTCGTTCCGTCCCGAGCGTTCGCCCGAGCTGACCTCGCTTCTCAACGATCTGGCCTGGATCATTACCATCCTGCCCTGGCCAATTACCGGTGCGCAGATGCTGATCTGCGGCGTCGCCATCCTCAAGCATTCAACGCACAGCAAGGTGTTTCCGCGCTGGGTCGGCTTTCTCAATCTGTGGCTGTTGTTGTTGATGGTACCCGGCTCGCTGATTCCGTTTTTCAAGACCGGTCCCTTTGCCTGGAATGGCCTGCTCGCGTTCTGGATTCCGGCCACCATGTTCGGCGTCTGGTTCGTCGTGATGCAGGTGATGGTATTGAAGGCGATCAATCGAGAGGTGGATTGACGTATGCCGGGGTTCGCCCCAGTGGTCATTGGCAAGCATCAAGGATCAAAGGGGTCGGTGTCGAATTGATTTTTTCAATCTAGTAAAAAGACAAAACAACCACGAGGAGAATTTGATGCCGACGATTTTGGTGACACTGTTTGCCGCTGCGGTTTTTCCGATCATGCTGGCGTGGGTGGGCGGCTATTTCCGCATGCGGCAGTTTGGCGGGATCGACAACCGGCATCCGCGGATTCAATACGCGAAGATGGAAGGTGCGGGGGCGCGGGCGGTAGGGGCGCAGCAGAATGCGTGGGAGGCACTGGCCATGTACACCGTGGTCGTTTTCATCGCCTTTGCGTCGGGTCTCGACCTGCATGCGCTGACGACGCCGGCGCTGGTGTTCATCTCAGCGCGGGTGCTGCATCCGGTTTTCTATATCGCCAACATGGACAAGCTGCGCAGCCTCGTGTTCATCGTCGGGGTTTTCAGTTGTGCCTACATTTTCTATCTGGCGCTGATGTCGGGAAAATAATCCCGGACATCGATTGCGGCGACGATCGACGCGAATTGTGCTGATCGGCTTTGGCCGGCTGCTTCAGGCGTCGTTTCTGCGCTGCTGACCAAACAGGATCTTTTTCGCTTCCTCGTCCATCGGGTCGGTGGAGGTGAACATGTCCTTCAGCACGGCCATGCCGCGCTGCACCGCCGGACGTTGGTTGACCACCTCAAACCAGCGCGCGACATTGGGAAAATTGTCGAAGGATTGCAGGTGCATGTCGTGTATCGCGATCCACGGCCAGATCGCCATGTCGGCAATCGAGTATTCGCCGGCAACATGATCGCGATCGCGCAGATGCGTATCCAGCACGCCATAGAGGCGGCCCGCCTCATCGACAAAGCGCTTGGTGGCGTAGGGGATGCGTTCCGGCGCGTAGCGGGCAAAGTGGTGCACTTGCCCGGCCATCGGCCCGAGCCCTGACATCTGCCACATTACCCATTGCAGGGTGGCGGCGCGTTCTCGTGGTGTCGTTGCCAGGAACTTGCCGCTCTTTTCGGCGAGATAAATGAGGATTGCACCGCTTTCGAAGATGGTGATCGGCGCTCCACCGCCTGCCGGCGCATGGTCGATGATCGCGGGCATCTTGTTGTTGGGGCTGATGGCGAGGTATTCAGGCGTGAACTGCTCGCCACGCAGGATGTTGATCGGCGTGACGCGATATTCCATGCCCATTTCCTCCAGCGCGATGGAGACCTTCTGGCCA
>CANJXH010000047.1 GCA_947478755.1 Betaproteobacteria bacterium
AAGATTTGGGAGACCGTATTCCCCTGCCCGCCCCCCGAGGCCGAGACCTATGCCACCGACCCGCGCATCGCGCGGGCGGACAAGCTGATGACCATGTGGTACCGCGTGACGCCGGAGATACAGGCGATCCACGAGGTGGACGGCAACATCCCGACCGAGACCATCCACCTCGACTGCCTGAGTTTCCATTCACCTTACTGGATGGGCCTGCTCGGGCAGGTGCCGAGCTACTTCGGCTATATCGTCAATCGGCGTACGGGCCAGCCCTATCGCTACGAGCAACGCGTGCTGCGCCTGCTGCAATGGAAGAACCCGCGCCAGCGCTGGGTGCTGAAGACGCCGGTCTTCCTGCAGACCATGCCCGAGGTGCTGAAGCACTACCCCGATGCACGCTTCGTGTGGATACACCGCGATCCGGTGGTGGCGCTGTCGTCGCTGGTCAACATGGTGGGCACGCTGAACTGGATACGCAGCGACAAGCCCTTCATCAACGACGCCTACGAGGGCTGGACCACGGCCGCGCCGATGGCGGCAATGATGAGCCAGCCGATCGACTGGCTGGAAGGTGGCGTGGTGCCGCGCAGCCAGCTGTGCAACGTAATGTTCCGCGACTTTGTGCAAGACCCGCTGGCCGCGGTACGGCAGGTGTATGACTACTACGGCATCGACTATGGAATCGACCCCGGCGATGCGCGCGTCGCCGCGATGCACCAACATCTTGACGAGCAGCGCGCCAAGCGCCACCCGCGCCACAGCTACGATGTGGGGACCGCAGAGACCATCAAGCGCGACCGCGAAATCTTCGGCCGGTACCAGCGTTACTTCGGCGTGCCGGACGAGGTGTAGCGGTGAGTTGGGGCGACCGAGATTTAGCGCCGGTTGCCCCGGAACGACTCAGGGGTCAGCCCACTGGATTCATCAATGCCCATGCGCGGCCTGGGACATGTCCATGATGCCGTTGAACTTGGACATCTGCTGCAGACGGGATTTGGACAGTTTCAATTCGCCTTGGCTGGCTTTCTTGGCGAGATCGTGCGCCGTCACTTTGTCGATACCGGCATCCAGCAATGCCCGTTCGCCCTTCAATCCATCGCCGGCGCACAAGGTCACCTGCCATTGCTCGTTGGTCTTCTTGAGCAGGGCGCGGCCACCTGTCTTCTCCTGTGTCCAGCCGACGACGGCATGGTTGTTCACGATCGATATCGGCGCCAGTGTGAGCGGCGCACCGGGCTTTTCGAACTGTGCCTTGAGGGTGGCAATGATGGCGTTCTGATCTTTCTCCATCGGGGATTGCTCGGCGTGACAGACAGCCGATACAAGCAAGGTCACGGCGATCAGCAAATTGCGCAAGGCCATCATTGTGGGTCTCCGGGGTGGTGTGCAGTTTTAGAAGGAGGCGCTGATGCCAAGCCTGACGTTGCGGTCTGGCATGGGGTAACCGGCGTTGTACTGGTAGGTTTCGTCAAACAGGTTGTTGCCCGCCACGAACACCTCGCCCTTCTTGCCCAGGCTCGGCATCGGATATGACACCCGCACATTCGCCACCGTGAATGCCCCGACCTTGGCATTAACCACGGTGACGCTTCGATCCCACGATTGCGAATACATCGAGGTCTGGTGCTGTGCGTCGAACGCGATGCGGAAAGGCCCGGCGGTGCCGTTGGCGCCAAGCGAATATGCCGTCTTGGGGACGAAGGGGACAGCATTGAGCGAAATGCTGAGGGCCGTTATACCGGCAAACAGCACCCAGTCCTTGCCGATGTCCTGGCGCAGCGATGCTTCGGCACCACGCAGGCGATAGTCGGCAGCGCTGTTGCTCCAGACGCTGGTGGCAAACGGGGTGAAGCCGGACCATATGTAACGGTCGCTGACCTTGTCCTGAAATGCGCTCACGTCGAGGCGTGTGGTGGCGGTGGCATCCCATTGGAAGCCGACCTCGGTGTGCTTGTCTTTCTCGGGCGACAAGGTGTTCCAGCCGTTGTTGGCGGCAAAGGCCATGGGCAGTGCGCGCGGCAGGGCGTAGGTTTCGGCGCCCGGATAGAGGATGCCCTCTGAATAGTTGGCGTAGACGGTCAGATCCTTGCCGATGAGCGACACCCCGGCATTGGGCGACGATTTGGACGAATAGATGTTGCTCTTGTAGGTACGCACGCCGAGCGAGGGCTGCAGCACCCAATTGGAACCGATATCGAATTTGTGGCTGACGCCGACATGGGGCGAGGTGATGCGGAAGGTGGGAACGTCGGCGCTGCCTGCAGTGCCGAATGCGAATGGCGTCCCGACCACGCCGCCGACGTGAGGGCCGGTGATGGTTCCGGACATGCGGTCGACATCAATGCCGGCGACGACGGTACCACCCGCCCAGGGGCTGAAGGTTTCCTTCCAGCGCGCACCGGACATCTCGAAGTGGCTTTTGAAGGTGCCCCAATTGGCATCGTTCACCAGATCGTTCTTGCCGCGGTTGCTGTAGATCTTCAGATCGCCGCTGCAGGTGGCATTCTTGTGCGCGACGAATGCGGTCAACATGTCGGTGCCGCTTTTGTTGCGCCCGACGCCATTGGATTGATAAGGACCGATGGGCAGGCTCGTGGTGGCAAATCGATTGTCGCCGGGGTCGCCCACCTCGTTGTCGACGTGAAGGAGGCTCAGCCCCGCCGTCCAGATGTCGTTGAGGCGAAATCTCACCTTGCCGAAAGCATTGTCGAGGCTGGCGTCGCCATTGGCGCGATATCCGTCCGAGTCTGCGCTGCCTGCTGCGAGCACAAAGTCCGCGGCGTCCAGCTTTCCTGTCAGCGTGGCCTGCAGCGTACGCGTGCCGTGGCTGCCGACGGTTGCGCTGCCGCCGCCATGAATGCCGGCTTCTTCGGGCGTGATCGTCTGCAGATTGATGGCGGAAAGATTGTTGCCGGATACCTGCGGTTGCGGCCCCTTGTTGATTTCGATGGTCTTGACCGCGTTCAGGGGCAGAAGGTCCATCAAGGGATGGTTCCAGAGCCCCATATAGACGGGCAACCCGTCCAGATACGTTTTGATTTCGCTGCCAGGACGGCTGGTGCCCATACCGCGAACGTAGACGCTGCCGCCCTGATTGCCCGCGAAGTTGCCAACGGTTTCATACAGGGATACCTGAACGCCGGGCGTCATCTTGAGTGCATCGGGCAGGCTGAGTGCGCCCAGATCGCGTATCTGCGCATCGGTCACGCGCGTGGTTGCAGCTGAGAATTTGTCGATCTGGTTGTCTTCGACAATCGGCGCCGCGGTGACCGTGACCGGTGCCAGGGTGGCGGTCGGGTTTTCAAGGGCGTTTGCTCCCGATGCGAGCAGTGCGCTGGTGAGGGCAATGGTCAGGGGCTTCTGCGCCAGGCGTGGCCGGCTGCTTTTTTTCGATTTCAATTTGTTCTCCAAATTCCGAAAGGATTCTTGCAAGTGCGCAAGAAAAGCGAGCCGGCATATTACCGATCACCTTGATCTCTCGGCTGCGGCATTTGGTCGCACCGCGCGGAGGTGCGCTGCCCCCAAGCTTAGTAGCAGTCTGATTTAGAGTCCGATCCACCTGAGAAGGAGATTGGACGTATGAAAAAGCGATTTACAGAAGAGCAGATCATTGGGTTCCTACGCGAGGCCGATGCAGTTGCGGGATCGAGCTCACAGGTCCATCCGGCGGTGGCAGCAGGTTGGCACTGATCGACTGGGTGCCGACACCCGTGATGTGGCTGTGGCCGTCTACAAAACCCGGGAGCAGGGTCTTGCCTTGAAGATTGACCAGCCTTGTCCGCGTATCGACCAGTTTTAGAGCGTCCGCCTTGTTGCCGGCGAAGAGGATTCTCCCGCCCTTGATGGCGAGGGCCTGAACGTAGGCGGGCTTGTCGCCTGCCATCGTCAGGATGTCACCACCGGTATAGATTGCGTCTGCGGCGTTGACGCCGGCGAATGCCCTCATCGACACGCCTGCCAGCAGCATGATGAATGCCCTTCGCGCACGACAGGGGAAACACTGCATTACATCTTTTTTCATGCTGCGGTGAGTGCCAGCCTTCATCACGGAATCCTTATGTTCTGTCTTCGTTGTAGGTGCGACGCATGCCTTGCATGGGTATGGTCCGAGTAGTGTCCGCCTACGGCGCTTTCAGTCCAGGACTGAGGCACATTGTTTCATGACGTTTGAGTCGAGCCGGATCGGATTTTCGGGAGCGATCCAGCCGGGGAAACCAGGAGATCTGCGAATATCGGCAAACGGGACAAGTACCTGAGTCGAATTCAAATTCGACTCAGGTACTTTCATCTACGCTCAGTGTGACAGGCGAAAACGACTATCGCACCCCGCCGCCGGCCAGTGCCTCTGGCGTGAACATGGATTCGGGCTGCCGGGTGGACACGGGCCACCAGCCACATCCATTGCAAGTGGCGAGACCGGTCGGGGTGTAAGTGCCGGATTGCAGATCCATGAAAACATCCGAGGCGGTGAAGCCGGCCGGTGCTTCGAAATAGGGATAGGACACGATGTTGTTGACGCGCATCAACTTCTCTTCGGAATCGTAGTTTTCGACCTGTCCCGCACCGTAACTGTCTTCATCCCAATAGAAAATCCGCTTCTTGTAGAGATGACGAAAGTTGGGCTTCAGTTTGGCTTCGACCACAAAGACCCTGTGCAACTCCCAACGTATGCAATCGGGATTGGGAAATCTTTTGGTGGCGGCCAGTTTGGTGATGGGACAAGCGGTCTGGTTGGCCAGATCAAAGTTGTTGTAGTAGATGAACTTCTCTTTTTTTCCGACGAGCCTGAAATCGAATCGGTCCAGTGCCCCCGATAAACCTTGGGCATCATCCATCGTCGCGGTTCCCCCGGTGTAGGGGTTTGGCGTGTCGTAGGCCAGTTCGGCGGCGATCTTCGTCACGCGCCGACCTGTCATGTACAGCCAGGCGTTGCGCGGAATATTCAGGCTGTCGACGGCGTCATGAACCAGCATCTGGCCACCGGCCAGTCGGGCCGGTGCTTCATCCTTGCCAAGAAAACGAAAGAAGAGTGCATTTGAAGGATGCGGCTCGGTCTTGGCCGGATCGTAATACGGCCAGTTGTACCAAAAGTTTCCGCGCTCCACCATCACGGGATCACCGGAGGGAGGCACGATCCAGTTTTCCACCTTGCCTTGTAAATTCCACGCTTGGTAGGTGAGTAGATGATTCCACATCACCTGATTGCCGGTCTTGGGGTTGGGGAACGGAAACCCGCCGTAGCACCCGACCAGTTTCAGCTCGTTGTCGACGGCCTTGCATGCGGTGGCGTTCTTCGCGGTGTTGTCGAGCACGTATTGCGGATAGACACGATCGCGATGGCTGGGGTAGATGTCCATACGGAAATCCGGATAGCGTTTGAACAGCTCCAGGTTGGCATCCAGCTTGTCGGCATATTGGGCCGCATTCTGTGCGGTAATCGAAAACAGCGGCTTTTCACCATAGGGGTCAGGCCGCTGGCCGGGGTTCTTCGGGTCCCAGGTCGGCGGCGCCTTGACGCCCTTGCCGGTGTATTCGGGAATCGTGCCTTCCTTGTTGCCGGCCTTCTCTGCGCCCCAGGCTGTCAACAGCGGCGCTTCCAACTGCGCGGCTTGTTGTGCAGCCGCCGCTGCCAGTGCGGAAGCTGTGCATGCGCCGAGCACAAGACCAAACATGACTGCCACCATCCGACCATTGATGTGTCGGCGATTGATATGTTTCAGGTGATTCACTGTTGCTCCTCCGTGTAGGCGATCTTGAATTTCGCCTGCCCCCTCGGCAATGCGAATTGGGTCTGAAAATGTTTATCTGGTGCCGCCCATGGCGTTGGGCGAGAAGGTCTGTTCCGGGATGCGGTTCAACAATGGCCACCACCCGCAGTTGGGGCAGCTCATGAGCGATACGCTGGACCAGATGCCGGTTTGCAGGTCCATGAACACCGGCGCACCGCCGAACCCGCCCGGCGCTTCAACTTCAAAGAACGGCGTCATGTAGGCGTTGGCGAAGCGGTACAGCTTTCCGTTCGAGTCGTAGCTCTCGGAACTGCCGGCAACGAAGCCGTCTTCATCCCAGTAGAAGATGCGCTTCTGGTAGACGTGCTTGGCGCCGGGCTTGCGGGTGGCCTTCACCACCCACACGCGATGCAGTTCCCAGCGCACGCAATCGGGATTGGGGAAATTCTTGGTCGCTGTGATCACCGTGTTGGGGCAGCCCTTCTCGTCACTGAACAGGAAGTTGTTGTAGTAGATGAACTTCTCCTTCTTGCCGACCAGCTCGAAATCGAAGCGGTCCATCCCGCCGGAAAACACACCGCCATCATCCATGGTGGCGGTGCCGCCCGCAAACGGGTTGGGCGTGTCGTAGGCGAGGTCGGCGGTGATCTTGACCCAGCGCCGACCCGTCATGTACTGAAAGACCTTGCGGCCCACGCCGATCGGGTCGAGCGGGTCGAGCAGCAGGAACTGGCCACCCACCGCGCGCGCCGGCGCTTCGTCCTTGCCCAGATAGCGGTAGAAGATGCCGTCCGCAGGAAACGGGCTCTTGTTGTCGGGGTCGTAGTAGGGGTAGTTGTTCAGCCATGTGCTGCGCCCGTTCAGCACCGCATCACCAGTGGTTGGGACCAGCCAGTATTCCGACCTTCCGTCCACGTTCCATGACAGGTAGTTGGCAACGTGGTTCCACATCGCCTGGTTGCCGGTCTTGGGGATGGGGAAAGGCAGGCCGCCGTAGCAGCCATCCAGTCGCAGCTCCTGGTTGACGGCCTTGCAGGCGCTGGCATTCTTGATCGTGTTGTCCAGCACGTATTTGGGAAATACCCAGTCGCGATGGCTGGGATAGATGTCCATGCGGAAGTTGGGATAGCGCTTGAATATCTCGACCATGCCGTCGAGCTTGTCCGCATACTGCGCGGCGTTTTGCGCGGTGATGGTGAACAGCGGCTTTTCGCCATAGGGGTCGGGGCGTTGGCCGGGGTTCTTTGGGTTCCAGCTCGGCGGCGCCTTGGCGCCCTTGCCGGTGTATTCGGGAATCGTGCCATCCTTGTTGCCGGCCCGCTCGGCGCCGAACGCCGTCAGCACCGGCCCGCCCAGCTGTTTGACTTCTTCGGCGGTAACCGCAGTGCTACCCGCAGCGATGGCCGACGTCGTGCAGGCAAGCGCAGCAAAAACGCCCATCAGGCGAATCAATTTTGTCGCGATAGGGTCAAGATGATTCATTGTCGGGACTCCTCAGGTTTCTCGTTGCGCGATGCCGGCGTGGGCTCGCGTTATTGTAAATATCTACTAGCAAGATACCATGAAAGCATTCATTCTCGACTCGTAAAACGCCTGCCAAAACAGGCGATGCGCTGCAAGCGAATGCGATATCAGGCAGCTATCGGCCAGCTGTTGTCACTGTGGGTCGGGCAGGCGGATGCGGATACCGTCGAGCGCATCGCGCATCATGATCTGGCAAGTGAGGCGGCTGTTGGCCTTCGGGTTGGTCAGGCCCTCCAGCATGTCGCGCTCTTCCTGAGTCGGTGGCGAAAGGCGGCCGACCCAGTCGCGGTGGATGTAGCAGTGGCAGGTGCCACAGCTGCAATAGCCGCCGCAATCCGCCGAGATGCCGGGCACCCCGGCGTCCACCGCGTTCTGCATCAGCGAGATGCCGGCCACCGCGTCCACTTCGTACTCGGTGCCGTCTTTTTCGACGAAGGTGATCCTGAGCATCCGCATTCCTTGCAATAAGAACGACGAAGTCGTACGGGACAGCGGTCAGCGATTCCCCAGCTTCCACTGGTTGCGGATCCTGGCGAGGAATTCATCGCGGTTTTTGGTCATCTGACGAATGACGGAAACGGCGGCGGCCGTCTTCTCGTGCTTGGCCGCCCAGATGATCATCTCCATCAGCACCGGGGCCAGATCAATGCCTTTTTCGGTAAGCCGATAGATATAGCGGCGTGCATCGTCGGGATCTCGCAGCTTGCCGACAATGCCGGCGGTTTCAAGTCGCCGCAGCCGATCCGACAGGATATTGGATGCAATCCCCTCTTCGGCATTCAACAGCTCGTTGAAGGACTTGCGTCCCTCGAGCATCAAGCCGCGCACGATGAGCAGCGACCAGGCGTCGCCGACCCGCTCCAGCGCCATGCATATCGGGCAATCCGAACGCCCTTCCTGCTCTGATTTTGCCTTCATGTTTACCTCCTGTTGCAACAGTTTAAATAAAACACTTGCAAATTGCAATTTAGTCGTTATTATATTACTTGCAATATGCAATCTATTATCTGTTGATCAACCCCACTCATCCTCAAGGAGATTCAAATGAACACCGCCAAAACACTTCCCTGGCTGGCAAATACCGCAGGTATCAGGCTGGACCGCGCCGCGCAGTTGTGGAACACGGCTTCGGATTCCGCTCGCAACCTTACCGGCGAATCACAAAGCGCCCGCTATCTCAGTCTCGCCCACGATGAACTGGTCTCGCTGGTGGAACAGGAAGTTCTCGCCACGAGCCCGGTCGGAGAAACGCCATGGCTGATGATTCAGGCGCATCTGAGCGTCTTGCCGGTAATTGCGGCAAATAACATTTCCCATGCTTTGGACAAGGCGCAGGGCCTGCTTCGCCGATCGACTGGAACACCGGCGAAATGCCACTAGTCGTGATGGGTAACACCAAGGGGGCAAGAGATATTGCAGCTTAGCGATATCGCTGGCCCACGAGCGGAAAATCAAGCCGTTCCCTGTGCCGCCTGCCGGTCAATTGCTTGCCGCAGGTCGCGACAGACACTGCTCACCCACCTGAAAATACGGTGGCTATCCGGCGACTGAGCGCCGCAGAACATCTCAACTTCATTTGCGACGTCAATCGCTCATGCGCTGCGGAGAAGCTTTCGCACGTTGTAGGGCGAGTCCTCAGCCACGACCCGGATGCAGCAATGCACGATTGCAAGCGCGAGCAGCGTACTCACGATGCCGGCCAACTGCACCACCCCGTTCGGCAGGTTCGAGTTGATGGCAATCGACGACGGCAGCCCTGTCGCCCCCATCACTGCGGCATAGAGCAGCGGTGTAAAAAAAGGCACCAGGATCAGTTTCCATCCCCGGATGAAGGGCGTAAGCAGACTGACCACGACAACAGGAAAGAACACCCCGAGCGCATTGATCGGTGCCCAGAACAGCGGAAAGCCCGCGACGATCAAAGGCTGGTTGCCGTAATAGATGTAGAGGTTGTCCGAGAAGTTGAGCAGGCAGATTTCGAGCACGATGTCCGATGCGATCGGCACCAGATACCAGAGCCACATCGCCCGCGCGCTGACACTGCCGCGAAAGCCGACATAGGTGGCCATGGCCTGTACACCAAAGCTGGCGATATAGGTCGGGAACAGCCACAGCGGCATTGGCCGGCCCATCAGCTCGAAAATCGTATGCTGGCCAATGGCGGGATGCCAGCAGCCCGCCGCAATATCGACAAAGGGCTCGGCGAGGTTTGCCGCAGTGCCGCCCACAATGAGCAGCAGCGGAATCGGCGAACCGTTTTTGCGCCAGTCCAGCAAGGCATAGATGACGGCAACCGTGACGATGATGGTCGCTATCCAGAATATCCCGTTGGCGACAGCATGATCGGTGGCCGTGAGAGCAATGTTGACGACGGAATCCGGTACGGGGAGCGGTGCATTGGGAACGATCACGATATCTCCTTCACTTTTGGGTCGGGGTGTCGGCCGACGGCTTCACGCAAAAACAAGGGTTCACGGACATCTGAAAATAAAATCCGGGACTGACTCGGTTGTTCAAATCTGATCGTTGCCTAATGCTGCGACCAGCCACCATCCACGCTCAAGGTCACGCCGGTGATGTAGCTCGCCTGTGCTGAGCACAGCCACACGGCGGCCGCCGCGAGCTCTTCCGGCTGGCCGACGCGCCCCATCGGCGTGAAGTTGACGGCCATCTGCGCGTTCTCGGGATTGTTGGCAAAGCCCTGTGCCAACATGGGCGTCATGATGGTGCCGGGGCAGATGGTGTTGACGCGCAGGCCCTGTTTGGCGAATTCCAGCGAGGCCACCTTGGTCAACCCTAGCACGCCGTGCTTGGCGGCCACATAGGGTGCGTGCAGCGGGAAGCCGATCAGGCCGGCCACCGAGGCGATGTTGACGATAGCACCACCGCCCTGCGCCAGCATGTGGGGAATCTCGTTCTTCATGCAGAGCCAGACGCCCTTGAGGTTGATATTGACCGTTTCGTCCCACTCTTCTTCGGTCCAGTCGAGAAAGCCCTTCTGTCCTTCGATCGCGGCATTGTTGACGGCGCAGTCGAGGCGGCCCCAGGTCGTGATGATCTTGTTCACAAGATTTTCGACATCGGCGCTTTTCGAGACATCGGTACGCACGAACAGGCATTCGCCACCGGCCTTGCGAACCAGCTCGGCCGTCTCTTCACTCTTGTCCACCGAGCGCGCGGCGATGGCGACCTTTGCGCCGGCCTCGGCGAAGGCGACGGCGATGCTGCGCCCGATGCCGGTGCTGGCACCGGTAACCAGCGCGACTTTTCCTTGCATATCCACATTCATGTTGCCTCCTTCTTGTTGTTGATGCCCGCCGTTGGCAGCGGTGACTGGATCTCGTCGCCATTTCGCCGACAAGGACGACTGACCGTGCCGTGGCGGAATGCCTGCCAATATAATCTGAACCGGTTTTCGCCTTGCAACATCGTACCTATAAAACACAGGAGGAGTTATGAAAAGCAAAGACTTTGACGTCATCATCATTGGTGGTGGTGGCGGCGGGCTCAGTGCCGCGATCATGGCAAAGGAAGCCGGTGCTTCGTGCATCGTGCTTGAAGCCGACACCAAGCTCGGCGGTGCGACGGCGTGGTCGGGCGGCGTGTTCTATGCGGCCGGCACCAGCGTGCAGCGCGCTGCCGGCATCGAAGGCGACACGCCACAGGCGATGTACGACTACATCATGACGCTGGCGGGTTGGGAGGCGAACCCGAAGATATTCCGCATCCTCAGCGAACAGAGCGGTGCCGGCCTTGAATGGCTGATCGAGATGGGCGTGGTGTTCCCGCCGCAATACCTGGTCTGCTCCGGCGTTGATACGGTACCGCGCGGCCACCCCAGCCAGGGTCTGGCCGATGCACTGATCAATACGGCTGGTGCCAAAGGTGTGGAAACCGCGTTGAACACGCGCGTCGAAAGCCTGATCGTCGAGGATGGCCGCGTCGTTGGCGTCCGGGCTGGCGGTACCGAGTTGCGCGCGGGCGCAGTGGTGATCGCTACCGGCGGCTTTGGCAACAGCGAAGAAATGATCAAGCGACTTTATCCCACTGCGGCAGCCAATGGCGCCTGGACCTATGCGGTGCATTTCCGTTCGCCCTACATCCTTGGCGATGGCATCAAGCTTGGCGAAGCCGTCGGCGCCGAGATCGTCGGCCACGACACCGGCCTGCTGCTGCCGACCAGTGGTCTTGGCAAGTTCGTCGAGGCCTTCATGCCGCCCTGGATCACGCTGGTGAATACTGACGGCCGGCGTTTCATGGACGAGTCGGCGCCCTATGCTGTATCCGGCTACCTGATCAATGCGCAGCCGGGACAACGCGCCTTTGCCGTGTTCGATGAGGTTGCGCTGGTCGAAGGCAGCCAGGACATGCGCTATGCCGACCCCTACAACAGCGGCGGCGTGGCGATGCCGACATGGGAATACAACCTGCTGCGACAGAGCATCGACAACGGCAAGATATTCAAGGCCGACACGCTGCGCGAACTGGCGGGCAAGATCGGCGTCTATCCCGAGATTCTCGAAGCCACGGCAGAGCGCTACAACGCCGATTGCGACAAGGGAATAGACAGCGATTATTTCAAGGAAATGCCCAACCGCTTTCCGCTGCGCAAGGCACCGTTCTACGCACGCGAAGTGCGCGCCTGCGTGATCGGACAAACAGGTGCCGGGCTCAACGTCAACGAGCAGGCGCAGGTACTCGACCGGCTCGGCCACACGATCCCCGGCCTCTACGCAGGTGGCGAAGTACTGGGCTGCGCCATGGGCAAGCGTTACTCGGGCGGTGGCATGGGCATCTGCAACGCCATCGTGTTCGGCCGCATTGCCGGCACGGCGGCCGCGACCGATGCGATGAAGCAGGCCTGAGCTCGCCAATACGGAAGTCGATGCAAATATCCTGAAACCGGCCCGGTATCAGCACGAGAGGCTGTCACGGGGCCGGTTCTTCATCGAGACTTTCGATTCCGCCAGCGCAAGTACGCGTCGCACTTTTCTGGCGACTCGGTTTGAGTGTCGCGCCGACAGGGCGCCGCCACGTCAGCTCCCTGTGAACGTGGGTTTCCGTTTTTCAAAGAAGGCGTCCAGCGCCTCATGAAAGTCTGCGCTGCCGGCATTTTTGGCGAAACTCTTCGCCTCAATGTCCAGTTGCTGTTGCAGGGAACGATCACGGCTTCCCCTTATCAGGCGCTTGATGCTGGCCAGTGCGAGCGGCGCAGCGTCTGCCAGTCTGCGCGCCAACGCGCGTGTTTCTGTCGCCAGCTGCTGTGCCGGTACCACCCGATTGACCAGTCCCAGCCTCAGCGCTTCCGGCGCATTGATATTGTCTGCCAGCAATGCAATTTCGAGCGCCTTGCGCAGCCCCACGATTCCCGGGAGCGTCCAGGTGGCAGCGCAATCCGGAGAATTGGCCACCTTCACGTATGCCGTGTTGAGGACCGCATCGTCGGCCGCAATAGCCAAATCCGCCGCCAGTGCCACACTCATGCCGGCACCGAATACCGCGCCATGCAAGCTGGCAAGCACCGGTTGTCCTGCTTCGGCCAGCGCCAGCAAAGCCGCATGCATCGGGCCGGTCAACAAGTCGGCTGCCTGGGGCGCCTGATTACCGGCCTTGCGAAAGTACACAAGATCTCCGCCGGCCATGAACGCACGACCAGCACCGGATAGCACGATGACGCGAACCACAGGATCCGCAATGGCCTGCTTCACCGCGTCGTGAAAGGCGCTCGCCAACTCAAGGTTGATCGCATTGAGTTGATCCGGTCGGTTGAAGACAATCTCGCCGATACCGTCATCAATGGCCAGCAACACTGGTGGGGACAAGTTCGAACTTGGCATGGAGTCGTCAACGATCTCTAAAGGGGAAAGAACCGGGCCAGATGTTAATGTATGCCGTGTCAGTTACGCCGCGGCATCGCCACCTTTGGCCCCGGACACTCGTAACCCGTGCCGGGCCCGCAGAACGAACTCTTCTGCAGATACGAAGGCAGATCATCGGGGTAAGGGTCGGCATGGGTGCCGATCCACTGCATGGGGATGGTCCAGCAGAACATGATCGCCACGTTGACGAAACCGATGACCGCCAGCAGACGCATCAACTCCTTGGTCGGTCGGTTTGCTTTCAGTTGGCCGATGCCCCGCTCGACCCAGGTTTCTCCGCGGTCATTGCGGAAATAGAGCAGCAGTGTCGTCATGGTCAGCGCCAACCCGAGGGTAGCTGATTCATACAGAGGGAACTGGTAGTAGTGTCCGCCCCACAGACTCAGGCTCTGGATCGAGCCCGGATAGGAGCACAGGCCCGAACGGATGAAGGCGGTTTCACCGATCAGGTCCCACATCGCGAGGACCAGGAAGGCTGCGAAGATGGCACCGGGAAGCCCCAGCGACGGAAATCTGCGCACCATGGCACGCATGGCGGTGCACACCAGCATCGTGGCGGGAATGGCAAACAGTGCCCAAGACCAAAAGATGATCAGCACCGGTTCGGCAATCAACTGGCTGTTCGGCGCCGTCCAGCCGGGAAAAATGCCGGCCGTCCATGCACCGAAATTCATCAGGTGCGCGTTGTACGCGAGGTTGTTCACGGTGTAGCTCATCAGCGGGTCCTGAAAGCTCCCGGTTGTCCAGGCAATGAACACCAGACCCTCGACACGAATTTCGCGAACACGCCGCCATGGCTTGACCAGAAAATGATGGGCGACGACCAGCCACAGCAAGGGCACCAGCGTTTGAGAAACGACCACGGCATAGCGGGTGTAGGTCGACATCGGGTCGTCACCGGGTGGCGTGGGTTTGAAGCTGTCCGACAGCGCCCACTTGACCATGATGTAAACCACGAACGCCAGCCACAAGCCGCCCACCACCGACCATGCCTTGATCGCATTGATGCTGTCGGTTTCCAGCGCCGTGCGGCCGCGTGAAGCGCTATCTGCGCTGGTGTAGCTTTCCACTCTGCTCATCAGTCTCTCCTTTTCTTGTGTATGCCTGGCAACTTACATCAGTTTTTCAAATTGCTCTCGCCTCCGTTGTTACTGCGGGCAGATTGGCTTTGGCCAAAGAGTCTCTTGCCAAGGTCCACCAGTCAAGCAGGCCCGCAAAAACCCACTTGACTGGTTCCCTTTCGGTAACTATCATGGTAGCCGTTCGACAACCACCGGGTTTTGATCATGTCCATCCCCAATCGCGACGAAGAACATCTGGCCAAGCTGCGTGACTACTATGTTGGCGCGCGGCGCATCCCCTCGCATCAGCGCATTGCCGAATTGATCGGCTTTTCCAAGCCGGCTGCGCGCAAGTTCCTGCAACGGCTGGCCGAAAGCGGCCATCTGGTCCGCACGCCGGACGATGACGCCTGGCTGCCGGCCCGTCGCTTTTTCGAGCGCCCCCTGATCGACGCCACGGTGCAGGCCGGGACGCCGGTCGCCTCGGACGGCGCAACGGCGGACATGTTCATGGTTGATGAATACGTGGTACGCCAACCATCGCGTACGGTGATGATCCCGGTCAAGGGCAATTCGATGGTCGACGCCGGCATCCATGAAGGCGACCTCGCCGTGATCGAGCGCGGCGGCGCAGCCAAGCCGGGAGATTTTGTCGTGGCGATCGTCGATGACGAATTCACCCTGAAGGAACTCGCGTCGGAGCGCGGCAAGTTCGTGCTGAAACCACACAATCGGGAATTCCCGGTCATCCGGCCCAAGGGTACGCTCGAAATCTATGGCGTGATGGTAGGGCTTGTCCGCAAGTATCAGCATTGATTGATTTGTAACCAGGCGCCGTTTTCAGGCCGCGCCGGCTGTCGTCACTGGCACAATCGCGGGAACCAAACTCCCGCAAGTGCCCTCTCATGATCCCTGCCGACACCCACAACACTCCTTCGCCTATTGAGCGCAGGTAGTCGGTCGCCTTGCGTCTCGGGAAAGTTGGTCTGATGTTGAAACGGTTCGTGGTCCTGCTGCGCGAGGAGCGATCACGGTTTCCGCTGGCCCTCCTGCTGTCGCTGTCGTTTCATGCCTTGGTGCTTGCAATCAAGCTCGCCACGCCGGTCTGGCACCCGCAGCCGCAAGCACGCAGCAACGAGCGTCTGGATGTGACGATCGAAACGCACCAAGCCAAGCGCCAGCCACAACGGCTGCGGGATAGCCAGCCGCACGTGCTGGCGATTCCCCGGCACAATCAGCGCCCTGTCGAGGTTCCACAAAAGACATGGTCGATTGCCGAACGCGACGAGATGAATCAGTTTCTTGATGAACTCGCCGAAGAAAACAAACCATTGTCAGGCAAGGCGCTGGCGCAACGCGCGCTGGCGATGGCTCGCATCATGCGCAGCCCGGAACCATCGTTGGAGAATGAGGAATCACGAGCCATCATGCAGCGGCTGATAGACGCCAAGGTTGATCCGTTCAGCATCGAGCTTTACTTCGATGCGCTGTTCAAGAAAATGAATCGCAGCGCCGCCATGATCGGCAATGACAACAGAAGCCGGGGCGTCCGCACCGCTGCCGTGCGCGTCATGCTGAAACCCGATGGTTCGGTTAAGAGCTTTGAAATCCTGCGGGTCGCCGATCAGCAATCCGAAATCGCCTTCATCAAGGCAGTGGTTGAGCAGGCTTCGCCCTTCCCCGTTTTCCCTGCTGACATTAACAAGGCGACCAATACGATTTCCTTGCTGATCTGCATTCGCCCAGGCGAATCCGGCAGCGGTGGCGCAATGTTTTCGCGGATGAGCGACGGGCAGGCCTGCCGCTAGTAATTCATCAGGGGGCGGCCGTCGGCAATGCCCCTCGGCTTAGTGATGATGCCCACCCTCGCCGTGAATATGGCCGTGTGAGATTTCTTCGGCACTGGCTGCGCGAACGCCCTTCACCTCGCAGGCAAAAATCAGGGCCACGCCAGCCAGGGGATGATTGCCATCCACCACCACTTTGTCGTCGGCAATGTCGGTAATCGTGAACAGCATGTCCTCATCATCCTCATCTTCAGCGGCGCGCTCGAACTGCATGCCGACTTCGATGTTTTCGGGGAACAGGCTGCGCGGCTCAATGTTGACCAGTTCGGCATCGTATTCACCGAAGGCATCATCCGGCTGCAGTTTGATGTCGAGCTTGTCGCCAACGGCCTTGCCATGGAGCGACTCTTCGATGCGGGGGAATATGCCATCGTAACCACCATGCAGGTACACCATCGGTGCGCTGCCTTCATCGACCAGATTGCCGTCACTGTCGGTAACACGGTATTCAAGCGTGACGACACTGTTCTTTGCGATCAACATGAAACCTTCTCCTTGCGATTCATTTGCTGGACCAGCCTGTAAATTTCTGCGGCGTGGCCTTTCGGATTTACGTCGTAAAAAGCGTGGCGCAGGATACCCGTCTTGTCGATGACAAAGGTCGAGCGGACGATGCACAACTTCTTGTGGCCATCCTTTTCCAGCAACTGTGCCACACCGTATCTTTTGCTCACTGCGCCGTCTTCATCGGACAACAGACGGATCGACAATCCATTCTCGTCGCTGAAGGCTGCATGACGCAGGCAGTCGTCGCGAGAGATGCCGAAGATTGAACAATCAAGTCTGTTGAATTCCTCTTCGTGATCGCTGAAGTTGCATGCTTCAAGCGTGCAGTAGGGGGTGCCGTCCTTGGGATAGAAAAAAAGCACTACATGCCTTTTGCCGCGCAATGATTCGAGCGCGAACATTTCCATGTCCGCATCGGGAAGTTTGAAAGCTGGCGCGGCTTGTCCGACTTGCAGCATGTTGTCTCCCATTGCTGCCGCCGATTCTAACGAAGGTCAATGGAAAGATGTCAACAACAATTGGCTGCGGCTAGAGAGACGTGCAAAGACACAACAGCAGATGATGGATTGTCATGGAGGCGTCACGATACTTGACGCCCCTGCAACAATGACAGCACCGAGTCGCGCTAGCTGGTGCGATGTGCCTCGGCCAGATATTCTTCGCTGCGCATTTCGATCAGGCGACTCACTGTGCGCTTGAATTCCTCAGCCTGCGTACCTTCAGTATAGAGTTGGTCGGCTGGCACCGCTGCGCTGATCACGAGTTTTACGCGATGATCGTAGAGAACATCCACCAGCCAGGTAAATCGACGTGCCTCGGACGACTGCTCGCGCGACAGCTTCGGCACATTGCTGAGAATGATCGTGTGATGCTCGCGCGCCAACTCAAGATAGTCGTTCTGGGAGCGCGGCCCACCGCAAAGCACATCAAAATCAAACCAGATCACTTCCGGCGCGCGGCGCCTGACACGAATGTTCCTTTCCAGAATGGTGATCTCGCCGGTCTTGCCGGGATTTCCGGCAATCGCCTGAAAGTCCACCTTCAGGCGCGCGTCGGCAGCAGCGTCGGCCGGCACCAGAAAAGTATCGATCTGCTCAAGGGTCCGCAGGCGATAGTCGACACCGGCATCAACCTCGATCACGTCAAGATGCTCCTTGAGCATCTCGATCGTCGGCAGGAAGAGTTGCC
>CANJXH010000048.1 GCA_947478755.1 Betaproteobacteria bacterium
ATCAGACGTTTCCTTAACAGATTTGAAGTTACACAAAAGTGACATGGGATTTACCGACCTACCAATTACGTCCAACCGCCATATGAACGACGAAACCTGTGTGGCGTTCGTTGGCTCGCGGCCCAAATATTGGACTGTCGTATGTCACCGACTGGAATCCGTACGCCTCCACCCCCACAGCCGAGTACCACTCCTCATTGATTTTGTGTTTGACCCCAAACGTATAGAACCGCGCTTGGATTGGTGCAAATATCGGGCTAACATTGTTATCAGGTATCGGTCTGCTACCGTGATTGATGCCAGCCAGAAATGTATTGTTTTTGTCGAAGTCATACGCGATCCCGATTTCAATCACATGTTGATCGACGAAGTCAATCGCTGACGGTATTACGACGGTAGGTGGCGCTCCTGGGGTGCGCGGATTTGATGCAGTTATTTGCAATGTTTTGATTGCATCAGACCAGTTGTACCATTTGTCTTGAAGAGAAACCAATAGCCGCTCGGTCGGACGGAAAGCAATGCCAAACGCAAGCTCTTCAGGTAAGCGCAGGCCAGTCATCTTCGCGTTGTCGTAACGAACAGTGCCCAGTCCCCCGAATGCAGGATTGCTAAAGTTGATTCGAAGATTGCCACCCTTCAGGGGTATGCTGGTTTGGGTGCCATAGGTAACACCAATGGTGACATCCTTAGCCGGACGGTATTGCAAGCCCCACTTGGAATTCAAACCGATGCCGCTCGCGCCTTTGAAGCGAATCCCGGGAAATCCGGTCGGCAATGACGGGCTGGGCGAAGCTGATGTATTCGGAAACAACTCTTGTGATGCGCCGAAATAGTTGATGCCAAGAGTAGCGCCAAGACTAAGTTGGTCGTTCACTTCCCATGCGATTGCCGGTGCTAACTTGAGGGTAGCGAAAGTAGCTGACGCATCATCGCGACCACCAAATTGTGTATTAAGACCACGATATGTCGTTCCCAATCCCCCCTGCACAACCATAGCGACTCCTGCAGCAAGCGACGAGTTCTCGAAATGACGTGCATAAGCGCCATTCGCGTAGCCACCTAACCAATTTGTAAAGGGCTTGCGGTAATTGCCGAAGGAGTCCGTATGTGAACCCATCGAGTCATATGCAGCGACCTCAAGCTCCGCCGCCTGCCCAACAAGCTGGGTCATGCCCGCCGGATTGTTTGTGGCCGCAAAGGCATCGCGCGCAACAGCCACGTCCGCGCCGCCCATCATCGATGACTCAAATCCATATCCATTGAGATAGAAGCCGTTGTTGGCCAATGAAGGCGTCGCATAAATACAGCTTATCGCTGCAGTTGAAACTGTAAACGCCAGCACACTCAGGTTCTTGCTCATTGTGTGACTCCCAATTTGTATTGGTTTTCGAACTTCGCTGCAGTTATCGTTTATTCCTGCACTACCAGTGACGCCCAATCGAAGCAAAAAATATCAGTCCGAAATGGCGCTCATTTGCACGTGGCCCGAAAAGAGGGTTGTCGTAAGTGACGGACTGCAGCGCTAAAACTTCAACGCCGCCGGCTGTCTCCCATTCGTTGTCGATCTGATGTTTTGCACCGAATGTGTAGTGACGCGCTTGGATCGGCGCAAAAATCGGATTTACGTATTGGTCGGGTTGAGGGCGGCTGCCGTGGTTGATACCGAAATACAGCGTGTTGTCTTTGTCCCAGAGGTAAGCCGCGCCGACCTTGATCACATGCTGGTCATTGAATTTGGCAACAGCTGGCGGTAACGCAATAACCGAGGGGGCGCCTGGAGTGCGGGGATTCGTTGCCGACAAATAGATCGTGCCGATTGCGTCAGACCAGTTGAACCACTTATCTTCCAGAGAAACCAGCAATCGATCTGTAGGACGAAAAGCAATGCCGATGGCGAGCTCTTCTGGTAAGCGCATGCCTGTAAGTTTGGCGTTGTCATAGCGAACTACGCCCATGCTGCCGAAAGCCGGATCACTAAAGTTGACCCGCAGCGTTCCGTCTTTAAGCGGAATGCTGGTTTGTGTACCGTAGGTCACCCCGATCGTGACATCATTCGCCGGCCTGTATTGCAAACCTAACTTGGAACTTAGACCAACACCACTGGCTCCCTTGAAGCGAAAGCCGGCAAAAGCTGGATTCGACGTGTTTGGAAACAGTTCTTGTGTGGCAGAAAGGTAATTGACGCCGAGCCCTAGCCCTACGCTCAGCTTGTCGTTTATTTCCCATGCGACGGCAGGGGCCAACTTGATTATGGCAAACAGTGCTGACGCGTCGTCGCGAGTACCAAACGCAGTATTCAGTCCGCTGTACACCCATCCAATTCCGCCTTGCACCACCAGCGCGGCACCGGCCGAAAATGGCGTGCCTTCAATATGACGCGCATAGGCACCATTGCCAAATCCACCAATACCGTTGGTTATCGGCTTTCGATAATTGTTAAAGGCATCGGTATGTGACGCCTCCAGATGCAAATATCCGGCGACATCAAACTCCGCCATCTGACCAGAAATTTGCGTCAAGCCAGACGGATTGTTGTTGGCAGCAAATGCATCACGCGATACTGCAGCGTCCGCGCCACCCATTAACTCAGACTCAATGCCATAACCCACCAAATAAAAGGCATTTCCGGCGATTGCATATATCGGGAGGACCGTTGTCAGGGTTGCCAGGAGTAATTTGAGCACTGTTCGTGTTCGCAACCTGGTGGTCGCGTCTCTAGCCGGCAAGCCGTCCGCTTTCGTGAGCTTCTCGGTCAAGGTGTTGGTGCTCCCTTCATGGGGTAATCGATTCAGTCGCCAAATTATTTGGCCCGTTACCTTCGTTACCCTTTTTTACTCGATACCAAGCCGCATACAGAGCAGGAAGGAAGAGGCAAGTAAGGACGGTGGCAATGACCAGCCCGCCCATGATCGCGACTGCCATCGGGCCCCAGAAGACCTGCCTCGTTAGCGGCACCATTGCCAAAATAGACGCGGCGGCAGTCAGTACAACTGGCCGGAAGCGACGGACAGTAGAACTGACTATGGCTTCATATCGATTCTTGCCAGCATCTTCGTCCTGGCGTATCTGGTCAACCAGGATGATGGAATTGCGCATGATCATGCCCATCAGCGCGATTACACCGAGATTGGCAACAAAACCCATCGGGGTATGAAAGGTCACCATAGCGAGCGGCACACCAATCATCCCAAGCGGTGCGGTCAGCAATACCAATGCCGTGCGTCCCATACTCTGCAACTGGATCATCAGCAGAGTCAGCATGATGATCAGCGTCAGAGGTAGCTCCACTGCGACCGTTTCTTGGCTTTTATCGGAGAATTCAACTTCGCCCGCGGTTTCAATGTGGTAACCCGGAGGCATCTTGGCGAGAATTGGCGCGAGTTTTGGCCAAATCTGGCCTGACAACGTAGGTGACTGTATGTTGTCATCAATCTTGATTGCGCGTACGGAGATAGTAGGTAGTCGATCCCGCCGCCAGATCGCACCTTCCTCCATTACAGGCGTCAATTTGGCAATCTGCGCCAAGGGAATGTGATTACCTGTTGCTGTAGTTACCACGAGGTCCGGTAGTCGGTTCAGTGAATTTCGATTAACGCCGGGCGCGCGTAGCATGACATCTATCATCTGGTCGTGTTCACGAAATTGGGTAATCGGAGCGCCGTTGAGCCAAGTCTGCAAGGTCTGGGCGACGTCCTGACTGGAAACACCGAGTGTGCGTGCACGCTCTTGATCGATATCGACCCGCATGCTCTTGATCTTCTCGTTCCAATCCAGATTAACGTCACTTAGTTCGCGGTAGCTGCGCATGACGCTGGCCACTTCGTTGGCAATTTCGCGTACCTTTTCCTTGTCTGGCCCCGAGACACGGTATTGGACGGGCCAACCTACCGGCGGGCCGCTGGCAATGGTGCTGGTACGGACGCGAGAATCGGCGAACGCCGGATTATTGTTGAACTGTTGATCGAGCTTATTCTTCAAGGCGACCCGTTGATTGACGCTTTTGGTGCGCACCAGCATCTGCGCATAGTTGTCAGCATTGAGCTGCTGATCGAGCGCAAGATTGAAGCGCGGTGCCCCGATGCCGACAAACGAAGTAAATACAGCAACGTTGGGATCGTCTTTCAATAACGCCTCTACCTTGGCGGTCTCTACCTGAGTGGCCTTCAACGACGAACCTTCCGGCAGTTGGATCTCGATTAGCATGATGACGCTCTGCGAGTTTGGGAAGTACTGTCGCTCGACCACCGTCGCAAAAAGGAAGATTGAGATACCGAGGGCGGTAGCCGAGGCAGTAATTACCATCCAACGATGATCCACGCACAATTCGACCAACTGTCGGAAGCGGCGGTAGAACGGCGTGCTGTATACGTCGGTGCCTTGATGGGAATGCTTTCGCTTTGCCAACTTGACAGGGTCGAGCATTCGGTAGCCTAAAAAGGGCGTAAAAAACACAGCGACAATCCACGATGATCCGAGTGCGATAGTCACGACCGCGAACATCGAGAAACAATATTCTCCGGTCACCGACTTCGCCAGTCCGATGGGCAGAAAACCGACTGCGGTGACCAAGGTCCCGAATAACATTGGCATGGCCGTCGAGGTGTAAGCGAAGGTGGCAGCACGACGGCGATCCCAGCCTTCTTCAATCTTCACAACCATCATCTCCACAGCAATGATCGCGTCGTCGACCAGCAGGCCAAGCGCGATAATCAAAGAACCAAGCGATATGCGCTGCAGGTCAATGTCGAAGTAGCGCATCAGGATGAAGGTCAACGCGAGAACGAGCGGAATCGAGGATGCGACCACCATTCCAGTTCTCCAGCCGAGACTAAGGAAGGTGACTGCTAGTACGATTACCACGGCCTCGCCCAATGTTTTTACGAAAACGCTGATCGAGTCCTTGACGAACGCTGGTTGGTTGGAAACGACGCTGACGTCCATGCCCGTGGGCAGCAGCGCCTCTAACTCTTTCATGCGCTGGGCTACTGCCTCGCCAAGCCCAATGACGTTTCCGCCTTTGGACATGACCACAGCAATACCGATAGCTGGCTTGCCGTCGACACGCATCATGGGGTCGGGCGGATCGGAAAACCCGCGCGTAACGTCCGCAATGTCACCTAGACGAATGCTTCGGCCGTCTATGATTATTCGGGTATCGCTAACTGCATCAACAGTGCGGTAATTGCCCTCGACTCGCATTCTTACGCGATGTGATGACGTCTCGACGAATCCGGCAGGAACAATTCGGTTCTGCTGCTGCAAAGCGTTTGCGATGAGCGCGGGCGTAATTCCTAGCGTAGTCATGCGCGCTGGTTGGATGTCGAGATAAATTTTTTCTTCTTGAACGCCCAGCAATTCGATTCGCTTCACATCGGGCAGGGCACGCAATTCGATTGCGATGCTGTCAGCAGCACGACGCAATTCAGCCATATCAAAGCCGTCGCCGCTGAGACCATATATCAGCATTTGCACATCGCCGAAATCGTCATTCACGAACGGTCCCTGAATTCCTGATGGCAAAGTCGACTTTATGTCGTCCAGCTTCTTGCGAACTTGATACCAGGTCGCCGGCACATCTTTTGGTGGGATTTCTTCTCTGACAAAGAAGAAAATCAATGATTCTCCAGGGCGGGTTACTGACTTCAGGTAGTCTAGGTTCGGTACTTCCTGCAAGCGCTTTTCCAGCCGCTCCGTAAGCGCGCTTTCCGTTTCACTTGCGCTTGCACCGGGCCATAGCGTCCGAATAACCATCACCTTGTATGTAAATGATGGATCCTCGTCGCGACCGAGTCGGAAATAGGAGATAGTTCCCATCACCATGATCACAATCATCAGGTACATCACCATTTGTGGATGGTCGATGGCCCACGCCGACGGATTGAAGTTTTTCATATCAGTGTACGGCGGCTGAGCCGTTCGCAATACGAACCTGCTCTCCTTCATGCAAACGATTCACTCCGGCGGTAACGATTCGCTCACCTGGTGCGATGCCCTCTGAAATATGTACGCCTTCATCGCCATACGCTGCAATCCGTACGGGACGCAAACTGAGCTTACTGTCCTTACTTATCACCCATACTGCGGGCTGGTCGCCCTTCTGAAATACGCCAGACATCGGTACAACCAGCGTGTCAGAACCCGGGGCAATGAAGGTTACGTTTGCGCTCATCCCCAACGGGGCTTGCACCGCGTCCAGAATGGTTACCCGAGCCGCGTAGGTGCGTGTGGCACGGTCCGCTATTGGAGCCAGTTCGCGAACCTTGCCTCGCCATTTCTTGCCCGGTGCGGTCCACAGGGTTATTTCTGCGGGACTCCCCACCTTGATATCTGCGACAGCTTCTTCCGGAATTGAGATTGCGATTTCGCGTTCTCCATCCCATGCAAGGCGAAGCACGGCTTGGCCAGCAGCTACGACCTGGCCTTGCTGTGCAAGTACCTCGGCTACCACGCCATCATGGTCCGCGGTCAGAGTACTGTAGGCTGCTTGGTTTCGGGCGAGCGATGCCTGTGCCCTCGCGGCTTGTTTGGCGGTTTCGCGAGTGTCTAGTGCCGCCTGGCTAACGAAACTCTTCGAATGCAAATCGCGATAGCGCTGTTCGTCTGCAATGGCCTGTGCAAGTTGAGCATTGGCTTCACGCGCACGTAAAGCAAGATCGGTTACGTCGATCCTTGCTAGGGGCTGACCTCCCTTTACCAATGCGCCAACATCGACCAGACGCTCGGCAAGCTTGCCCGCGACACGAAAACTTGCGTTCGTCTCGTTACGGGCATGTACGTCGCCACCATAGGTGCGCGTATGACTTTGTGTCGTGACACCGGCTGTCATTGCTTTGACGACGCGCAGCCCAGGAGGGGGAATTTCAGCCTTATCGCTGCAGCCGGCGACAAGCGATAGGATCGCCAGCGCCATGAAAAATTGTTTCAACTCTTTGCTCCCGCCATTAATCCGTTAAGCACGATATCAAGGTGCTTTTCAATGTAAGCACGCGGTTCTAGAGCACTTTGGGAATAATTAGCGAAAGAGTGTCGCCAGAGCATGAGTTTCAAGATTGGAGAGAATAATGAATCGACGGCTACTTCAATATCAATGGCGCGAAATTCGCCAGTATTGATTCCGGTCTCAATTATTTTTCGTGCCAAGCGTTCGCCTCGGACAATTACTTCGTTGTGGAAATAGGCCGCCATCTCTGGAAAGTTTGCTGCTTCTGCAACCATGATCTTGCAGATCCCCGACAACTTGCTTTCGCCTACCAGCGTCCACCAGGTTTGCGTCATGTAGCTAAGTAGCTCGGACGTGCCTCCAGCAAAATTGGCGACAATGTCTTCGCCCTTGTCGAGGACCGGGAAGATGCCGTCTTCAACAACGGCTCTAAATAACGCGGCCTTGTTTTCGAAATAAATGTAGAGCGTGCCCTTTGTAACCCCTGCTCGGATTGCAACATCCTCAAGCCGTGTTGCGGAGTACCCCTTTTCGGCAAATAGATCTAATGCGGCCTTGAGCAATTCTTGGGGCCTAGCTTCTGGGCGGCGTTGATGGCTTTGCAGGTGTTTAGTGACGGTACTCATATAAAGATCAAGTATTATTAATAACTAACTGGACAGTTATTAATAATACCGCGTAAGATCAGGTCAGTCCACCTGATTTTTAGTTTATTATCGGACTGCAAACCTATGAAAACGGGAGATTCCTTAGGTGTTTGGTGTCGTTGGAATGTTGTGCGTAGCGTGTTTGATAGAGATGGAAAATTTACTCATAGAGTAGATTGAAAATGAAGAGAAATACACGAGCGCTAATCGTGGCGCTCTCCGCAGCCTTCAATACAACGGCGTTTGCCGCAGTGAGCGCCGACGAAGCCAAGAAACTTGGTGGTCCCCAATTAACTGAATGGGGGGCAGAACGAGCCGGCAATAAGGAGGGCTCTATCCCGGCATACAACGCGGCTACGGCGCAGCCACCACGTCCAGCTGGGTATGACGTCAACAAGGATCCGGGCCGGCGCATTGATCCCTACAACGAGAAGCCGTTGTTCACTATCACTGCCCAGAACGCTTCGCAATATGCCGACAAACTCGATGGCCTTATCGAGTTGTTCAAGAAGTATCCGGACTTCAAGATGAACGTGTATCCCACGCATCGCTCGGCCAACTATCCCAAGTTCGTCCTTGAAAACACGCTAAAAAATGCGACTGCGTGCAAGTCGACCAATGGTGATCTGGTGCTCGAAGGCTGCTACGGCGGTTTCCCGTTTCCGATCCCGACCAACGGTTCGCAGCTCATGTGGAACCACTTGCTGACGTTCGAGGCCGTGTACATGCGCAGCAAGACACGCTCATGGACGGTTCCCCCGACGGGGAATCCCGTTTTCGCTGGTGAGAACTGGGGCCGTTCATATGTGCCGTACTATGACCCGGAAGTTCCGGGCCCGCGCCCTTCCAATCTGATCTACTGGAAGTATCGCAGCGTCGACCAGCAACCGGCGCGCATCGTCGGTCAGCAATTGATCCTGTGGGATCCGCTGGATGCCATCAACGTCGGCCGCCGTGCGTGGCAGTACATTCCGGGGCAGCGTCGCGTCAAGCTGGCGCCGGATCTGGCCTACGACACGCCGAGCCCGTATTCCGGTGGTTCGCAGAATATGGATGATGCCAAGAACTTCCTCGGAGCCATCGACCACTTCGACTGGAAGCTGCTCGGCAAGAAGGAAAAGTTCATTGTCTATAACAACTTCAATTTGACTGATCCTGCGACTTGTCCTGAATCGAAGCTGACGCAACCGAAGTTCCCGAGTCCCGACTGTTTCCGTTGGGAACTGCATCGCGTCTGGGGGGTTGAAGGCACGGTCAAGCCGCAGTTCCGCCACGTCTACAAGAAGCGCGTCCATTGGTACGACGAAGACTCCTACGGCCCGGGGCTTGCCGAAATGTATGACGCGTCAGGCGCGCTGTATCGCGTGAATATTTCTCATATGTTCCCTTGGTACAGGGAAGACGGCGAAGGCTCCGGCATGTCCGGTACCAATATGGTGCTCGACTTGCGCACCGGGATTTATTCGATGTCGGGCATGGGCGTGGCAAAAGAGACTGGCTGGTGGCCAGCGAAGTCTATTCCGAAGCTGGAATTCAATCCGGAAGCGATGACTGGCGAAGGTATTCGCTGATTCGCCTTCATGTTGTTGTAGCAACTTGCCCCCTCCCGCGCTCTTCTCCTCGGCGGCTGGGGGTTTTTTTGGAGATTAACCAAAGGCAGCGTTAGTTATTTTGGTTCTCACTGTATGTACAACCCAATCTGAATGTTGAGCCGCTACAATTTTCGTATCCCCTTAATATTGGTACTAAGTTGAATTATTTCTCTTAATTAACAAATAAATCTAATCAATATGAACGACGAAGAGATCAAGGAATTTCTGAAAAAAGCAACCGAAGCAAGAAAGAGAATCCGAGAAATATTGCCAAGTGACGTGGAGGGCCAAAAGGATATGGGGGCCATCGTTTTGGATGTGCGGGATCCCTACGAGCGTGAAGCTGGCCACATTAGTGGCTCCGTAAACGTCAGTTTCAAATTCCTTGCTGAAAAAATCACGATTATTGCTGCAGATAAAAGTAGTCCAATCAACTGCTATTGCAATGGTGGAAATCGTGGAGCACTCGCTGCGGACCAACTTCAAAACCTCGGATATATCAATGTCGCGTCAATTGCAGGCGGGTTCAATGCGTTCAAGATTTGGAAAAACAAAAATGACATTTAACGACTTTTACGTTTAGTACCTCTGCGTGAGATCGATATCACTTTAAGCGACAACTGATCTTACCCACGACCGTTGAGCAATTGCCCAAATTTCATTCTTGCGCCCGCGATTAGGGACCGACTGGTGCCTGTGGACATTACACAAGCCAACTTAATAGGGCAGCTATACCGATAAATGCGGCGAACCGAACGGCGAGTTCGTCGTAGGGAGTCGCAACGCGACGAAATTGTTTGATCCTGACAAAGAAGCGCTCAATGAGATTTCGACTTTTGTAATGATGCGAGAATTTTGAAACGGCAAAGGCAAACCGTGGCCTAGTGCCATTAGGCGAAGACCGCACTCAATACAACGCGTTGTGCGATAGCTCGCACTTCCTTCTTGCGCCCATGACCGGCTAGCGGTTTATCATCGACGACTACCAATCCCACGCGTTCCAATTCGTCAACATCCCGCTTCACCGCGCTGCGATCACGGTGTAGCCGTACCGAAATCTCGGTGATCGACCCTGGGCAAGCCTTCACCTCGCGAAACAGCGCCATACGTCCCGCCGTGATCAACCGACCGATATCCTCGGGATCCTCAAAGGCAATTACCATTTCATTAGGAATCCGCTTGCCTTGATCGGAAAGCTTTGCGATCTCGCGACCTCGGCGGAAAAACTCATCGGCTCCTGCAGTCTTGATGGTGGCTTTCATTTCTTTCTCCTGAACTTTGTCCAGTCTTCTTCAAATCGAGCCTCGATATCCTCGAAGCTCACAAAAGCTACGGGTTCCACTTTCCCCATGTAATGCCGATGATGCAGGCCATGGGCATTGTCGTAACCGACCACACGGCCGTTGTCGCGTTGGCAGATGCCATGGTGGACATAGGCCAAGTTGTACCTGATCACTTTTCCTGCCTTGTCGACCCAGACCTCCCGACGCAAAACACCATTTCCGCGTTTAGGAGAGAGCGTAAACGAATCATCAACGACCTTGGTATCAGCCATGACCAATATTATCATGGCTGATGCTTCCGCAAATCTCCAACCGACGGCCGGACTAGGCGCGTTCTACGTCAAGCGACCGTGGAATAAATGGCGGGTCCCGGCGGAGCCGGGACCCGACTTTTATGCCGCGAAAGCGCTTGACGGCGTGATTGCGAAGCAGCGATGCTCCAGGCGTGGGGTTGCCGGGAAGCCTCACCACCGGCGATCCCATGCCGACCCAGCAAAACCAACCGGGCGCAGCAATGAAAAGTGTCGACCGAGTGTCGACGGCGTAGTGGTTTAAAGGGGTTCTAATGTAACGGTGATGTTTTTAAGTGGTCGTTTTGTATCAATGTAGTGGCGTGTAGTGCCGCTATGCAGGGCACTTTTAATCATGTTCGTTTTACCCGCAGCACTTTGTCTCTCTTCCCCGCGCGTGCTTTGAGATTGATCGCCCATCATGGCTAATCGGGTCGCACCCTCACGTCACGATGCCGATAACTCTTCCGGCAGCTCCATGCCTGCCGCTTGTAACGATTGGCACGACGTGCGCAGATTCCATGTCGGCACGGCCACACAGAGCCCACTCCAGATGCCGGATATACGACTGCATGCGCTTCCCAAAGCCAAAACCTATCGATCAGTCTTGATTTTTGGGGGAGTCCATATATGATGCTGTAGACGATATTGCGCGGATCAAAGCGTCAGATGAATCGGTAAGCGTACTAAGCGAAATAACGCTCGGCAAATTTGGCGAAGTGGAAGGCGTGATAGGTACCGTCTCTACGATGGCTACTTGCGCAGCAACGGCCATTCAACTGAATCAACTCTAACGGCAGAAATGGCCGAAGAGCTGCCGATCATGCAAACTCTACGACTGGCGCGGTGCGTAACCCAGACTAGGATGAGGAAAGACAGTTAGGCGCTGTCAGGGATTGATTGTGCATCCTGGCCCGGCCGTGGCACGGATGCGCAGCGCCGCGCCCAGGTCGGGCCAGGGTGCATCGTCCACTAACAGAGCACCCCAAACCTACAATCCCCCATTTAAGGCCGAAGACTTTACGTACCAGTAACACGTAAAGTTAGTGCCATTCCAGACAAGATGCTCTACGCTACGTAGATGTCCGCTATGACCTCTGACGATCTCAAATCCCACCTTAAAACCTTGGACTGGAGCCAGGCCGAGTTTGCCCGGCGGGTCGGCGTTGCGCCGAATACGGTCTATCGCTGGATGGCGGGACTGCTGCCGATGCCACTATGGCTCACGAGCTATCTGGACATGGCGCTGATGGTGCGCCGCTGCGTAACGGGGGAAGCGGTACTGACCGTGACCGGTGAGCCACTGGCCGCGTATGAGCTGGCCGACCGGATCGGCATTGACTATGCGCCGGTGTTCAAGGATCGGCAGCGCGAAAAGGCGCAACGCTTATCACACGAATTGCGCCGGGAATGGTCGCCGGTGGAAGGGTCGGACGAACCATGACCACGCTCCTTGCATTACCTATGCGTTGGCGTGCTTGCACGCGTGCGCACAGACTGGCTGTTGAGACGCAGCGGCAACGCGGCTGCGGCTTCCCACCATGTTAGCGGGCAACGTATAAGCCCATCGCCGTCCGTAGACTTGACAAGAGGACATATCTCGACAAGGAACAGGGACGAAAACAGCGTGGCAAGTTGAGGATATTCGCGACTTGATATTGCGCGCTTCGGCCGCATAATAAGCGTCACGCGAGGCTAGTTAAAATGTCACTGATTTCCATCTGTGGTAAGAAGCGTGGTAACTACTTTGCAACAAAGTGAGCACATTCAGTGTTCGTGCGGCTCTCGGGCGATAGTGTGAAAGACACCGCCTCCGCCAAACCAAACAATGAAACTTCTGTATGCTGTCGCTGTCAGAGCTTTGTCTTTGTCGCTGTGTAACAACCAAGGAGTTCATCGCATGGAATCAAATATCCCTGTTT
Source organism: Betaproteobacteria bacterium (assembly GCA_947478755.1). Taxonomy (GTDB): domain Bacteria; phylum Pseudomonadota; class Gammaproteobacteria; order Burkholderiales; family Rhodocyclaceae; genus Georgfuchsia. The sequence goes on from CANJXH010000048.1 coordinate 12,675, forward strand.
TAAACCAGACTACTGCAGTCGGTGCTCAGAACCGGGTGCTGCGCAATACATACGCCCTGCTTTCACTCTCGATGGTGCCAACCGTCATCGGCGCCATGCTTGGCACCATGTTCGGCGCGCGCCTGATGATGGGCAGCCCGATGATGACCATGCTGCTGTTTTTCGGTGTCACGTTCGGCCTGATGTTCGGCATCCAGAAAACCAAGGACAGTGGCCTCGGTGTGCTGCTGCTCCTGGCTTTTACCTTCTTCATGGGGCTGATGCTCGGCCCCATCCTTAGTGTCGCACTGCGATATTCCAACGGCGGCACGCTGATTGCCATGGCGGCGGGCGGCACAGGTGCCATCTTCCTGGTGCTGGCAGGTGTGGCCTCGAACACGAAGCGTGACTTCAGCAACCTCGGCAAGTTCCTGATGGCTGGCGCGGTGCTGATGATCGTGGCGATGCTGGCCAACATGTTCCTGCATCTGCCGGCGCTTTATCTGGCACTTTCGGCAGCCGGCGTGATGATCTTCTCAGGCTTCATCCTCTACGACATCAATCGCATCGTGCATGGCGGTGAAACCAACTACATCACAGCGACGCTGGCGGTGTACCTGGACATCTACAATGTGTTTGTCAATCTGCTGCAATTGCTGATGGCTTTTTCGGGCAACGATCGCCGCTGATCCTTTGCACCTGAAAAAAGGCGACCTGCGGGTCGCCTTTTTTTATTGGCGCTCGAACAAGGCAATGGATTCGACGTGCGAGGTGTGCGGGAACATGTTGGCAATACCTGCACCGCGCAGGCGATAGCCCTTTTCGTGGCACAGAACCGCCGCATCGCGCGCCAGCGTGGCCGGTTTGCAGGAGACATAGACAATGCGTTTTGGCGCGTTGTCGCCCAGCGCATTGATCAAGGCCACTGCGCCGTCGCGTGGCGGATCGATCAACATCTTGTCGAAGTGTCCCAGGGTCGCAAGACTGTCGGGCGTTGCTTCGAACAGGTTTGCAACTCCAAATTCGGTCAACGCTGACAGCTGATTCAGCGCCGCATTGGCACGCGCCCTTTCCACCAGTTCCTTGCTGCCTTCGATACCCATTACGCTGGCGCCAAACCGGGCAATGGGCAGGGTGAAATTGCCAAGCCCGCAAAACATGTCGGCAATGCGGTCTCCATGCTCTGGCTGCAACAGGTTCATGGCGCGCCTGACCAGCAGACGATTGACACCATGATTGACCTGGGTGAATTCGGTAGGGCTGAAACGCAAGGTCACGCCAAACTCGGGCAGCGAATAGTCCAATGGCGGGGCATCAAGCGGATGCAGCAGGTAGACAGTGGCCGGGCCCTTGGGCTGGATGTACCAGACGATCTGATGCACATCGGCGAAGTCGCGCAGCCGCTGCTCGTCGTTGGTGGTCAGCGGCACCAGGTTTCGCAGCACCAGCACGGTCTGGGTGTCGCCCACCGCCAGCTCGATCTGCGGGAATTTTGCTGGCTCCGACAAGCCTTCGATCAGACGTTTCAATGGTGTCAGTAATGCCGACACCTTGGGCGGAACCACTTCGCAACTCCCCATGTCGGCCACGTAGCTGCGCCGCTTTTCGTGGAAGCCGACCAGCACGCCGCCCTTTTTCGCAACGTGTCGCGCCGAGAAGCGCGCGCGGTAGCGATACCCCCAGGCCGGGCCGGTGATGGGCTGATAGAACTCCTCCGGTTTCAGCCGGCCGATATGCCACAGGGCGTCTTCCAGAACGCGCTGTTTTGCCGCGAGTTGGGCCGAAACGGAAAGATGCTGCATGCTGCAGCCCCCGCAAACGCCAAAATGCGGGCATTGCGGCGTGACACGCTGGCTTGACTGTCGGAGCACCGTTGTTGCGCCAGCCTGCTCATAACGTGGCTTGCGGAAATAGCTTTCATAAATTACGCGCTCGCCGGGCAAGGCGCCTTCAATGAAAACCACTTTTTCATCAACGTGCGCAACACCGCGACCTTCGTGGTCGAGCGACTCAATCAGGGCTTCTGGCATGGAACTGGGGCGTCGTGAAAGGCGGCGATTATAATCTGCGTACCATGCCAAACACCCTCCTCGGCGGCCTCACGCCACGCCAGTTTCTCGAAGAATATTGGCAAAAAAGGCCCTTGTTGATTCGCAACGCCCTGCCCGGCTATACCGGGCTGTTGCAACGGAATGAGCTGCTGGAACTCGCCTGCCGGGATGACGTCGAATCGCGGCTGATCAAATGCGATGACTGGTCGCTCAAGCATGGCCCTTTGGCCAAGCGTGATTTCCCTGCCCTGAAGAAGCCCTGGACGGTACTGGTACAAGGCGTCAACCTGATGCTGGATGAGGGCGACCAGCTGTTGCGCCAGTTTGACTTCATTCCCCATGCCCGCCTTGATGACTTGATGGCAAGTTACGCAACCGATGGTGCCGGCGTCGGCCCGCATTTCGACAACTACGACGTCTTTCTGCTGCAGGGTGCGGGTCGGCGACGTTGGCGTATCGGTGCGCAGAAAGACAAGACACTGGTCGATGGCCTCCCGCTCAAGATACTCAAGAACTTTCGCCCGACCGACGAATTCCTGCTCAATCCGGGCGACATGCTCTACCTGCCGCCGCAATTCGCGCATGACGGCATTGCGGAGGGCGAATGCACGACCTGGTCCATCGGTTTCCGCGCACCGCCTTACAGCGAACTGGGCGACGGCTTTTTGACCCATCTGCAGGATTCGTTGAATTTGGCTGGTCGCTACGCCGACCCTGATCTGCGCCTTCAGGCTCATGCCGGTGAAATCAGCGCCACCATGATTGACCGTGTGGCCGCGGAAATGGAAAAGATCCGCTGGCAGCGGTCGACAATTGCAGATTTTCTTGGCTGCTACCTGACCGAACCCAAACCCAGTGTCTATTTTGAGCCGCCGGAAAAGCCCATGTCATGTCGGCTTTTTGAGATGGCAGCGAAAAAGCGCGGTGTCCGTCTTGACCGGCGCACCCAGCTTTTGTTTGCCGGAAAACAGTTTTATATTAATGGCGAGCGCCTTGATAGCACAGTCGTTGAACGTCATTCACTGCAGCAACTTGCCGATCGACGCGAATTGAGCAGCATCGAGACAGGCGCGTGTGACGCTTTCTACCAGTGGTATTGCGACGGCTTTTTGCATTTGCGTTAGAGGGTCCCCATGCGTGATGCGACTGAAACTCCCTTTGATAGCGAGACCGGGTTTCGCAATGCACTCGATGCCGCAATCGGCATGGCAACACGCGAAATCCGCATCTTTGACCACAATCTTGAACGGATGATGATCGATGAGCGGGATCGGGCCGATGCGCTTGCCACTTTCCTTGCCGAATCGCCGACCCGACGGCTTTGCATTGTGGTGCATTCTCCCGAGCATGCTGCAACCCGCCTCTCGCGATTACGCGCCCTGGTTCGCCGGTTTCCCAATGCGGTAGAAGTCCGCGAGACCTCGGCCGAACTGAAGCATCTTGCGGACTGTTTTTTACTTGCCGATCAGCAGCATGGCGCCATCCGCTTCCATCGTGATCACGCGCGTGGCAAGCTGATTCAACATGCGGCCGACGAGATCCGTCCGTGGTGGCAGCGATTTGACGAACTGTGGCGTAATTCGTCGTCATGTCTGGCTGCCACCCAGATTGGCTTGTGAGACAACCGCCGCCGATTGCATCGACATCACTAACAGCGTAGCCTCGATCTCGTTCCGGGTACTTCGGGAAACAGAGTGCGTGTAAAAGGGGCTTTCAAAACCGTTCGAAACTATGTGGTGGCGTTTGCGCTGGCCGCGCTGATCACATCGCTTGTCATCGCCATCTACCTCACTCGTCTCAACCTGCCCTGGACAGCCTTTCTCACCGGCATACTCGTCGCCGCAGTCTTGAGCCTGGTGAGCCGCGCTTCCCGCGCAGAATGGATCATGCACAGCGTTTTGCGGCCATTGTACACATCCCCTGCTCTTCGTTTGCAATGGCATGCCATTCGAGTGACTGACGGGCATTTGGCGAATGCCAACCCATAACGAGCGTTACAATAGACAAAAGTTTCTTGCAGGCATTAATCAGAGGAGAATGAAATGAAATCAGCCGTTGTCGTTGGTGCCGGCTTGGCCGGACTCACCGCAGCCTATCGCCTGAAACAGTCAGGCTGGCAGGTCAAGGTTCTGGAGGCGGCCCACGAAGTCGGTGGGCGAGCCGTCTCGGTCAACAAGCAGGGTTACATCTTTGATTCCGGTGCGGTCGGCTTTGGCACGGTCTACAAGGACATGCTTGAACTGATCAACGAGGTGGGGCTTGCGGATCAAATCGTGAACTCCAGCACCATTGCCGGTACCGTTCGCGATGGCAAGATTCACGAGCTTGATTCGGCGAAACCGATGACGGCGCTGACATCGAAACTGCTCTCATTCGGCAGCAAACTGAAAATGGTTACGTTGATGCGCGATCTCGGCAAGATCAAGCCGCACCTGAATATTCGCGACGTTGGTGCCGCATCCCAGTTCGATGACGAAACCGTGGAAGCCTATGCCAAGCGCCGGCTCAATCCCGAATTGCTGGAGTACTTCATCGAACCATTGGCGCGTACCGTCAATCTCAGTCGCGCGCGCCGCATCTCGAAACTTGAGGTAATGAACTCGCTTGCCGGCCTGTTCTCGACCAAACTTATCCATCTGCGGGGTGGTGTCGGCGTGTTTTCCGAAGCCCTCGCCAAGGGACTGGAGGTCAAGTTGAATACCCCCGTCAAGTCGGTCAGGCGCTTTGATGATCATGTCGAAGTCAGCTACAGCGACGCTTCCGGCGCAACCGTGACCGAAAAGGCAGATGTGTGCGTGTTGGCCACCACCCTGCCCCAGGCGGTGGAATTGTTCCCCGAAGCAGCGACACTGCTGGCACCATTGGCGAAATCAATCGAATACAACCGTGGTCTTGACGTGCATCTGGGCTACAAGGCTGCTACCACGACCAAGGCGCTGA
>CANJXH010000049.1 GCA_947478755.1 Betaproteobacteria bacterium
CTAGAATAAGGACCGATCATGGAAGCAATGATCCTGAAGAACAAGGTCGAGAATTTCCTCTACGACGAGGCCTCGCTGCTGGACAACTGGAAAATGGACGAATGGAACGCGTTATTCACTGACGACGGTGAATACTTTGTTCCTCCGCTGGCCTACGACGGCGCTGAGACTGCCGACCCACGAAAGGTGATGTTCATCATCGACGACAATCGCGAGACCATCAGGGCGCGCACGCGGCGTATGCTGCGCAAGGACGCCTATGTCGAGTCGCCGCGTTCGCGCATCCGCCATGCCGTCACCAACGTGCGCGTACTGGCAGACAAGGGAGATACAGTTCGTGTCTCGGCCAACCTTGCCGTCTATCGTGCTCGACGCGGACAGGTATCTCTTTATATCGGAGAGGCTTTCTACACCTTGGTGCGCTACGGCGAAGGCTTCATGATTCGTGAAAAGCGCGTCTGCCTGGACAACGACCTGTTGCAGCCGCAGGGGTCGCTCGCCATCATCCTGTGATGATGGCGAAGCACCTCAGAGGATTTCGTTGAGGGTGTAACCACCGTCGGCAACGACGGTCTGTCCGGTGATGTAGCTGGCCAATGGCGACGCCATGAACAGGGTGACGTTCGCCACCTCTTCCACGTTGCCGAGACGACCGAGCGGCTGCTTGGCCAGAATGGCGGCATGGTGGGCAGGGCTGGATGTCAAGCCATCCATCATGCGCGTGACCACAACACCGCAGGCAAGGCCATTGACGCGAACCTGGTCAGGGCCCCACTTCTTGGCCAGCACGCGGCAAATGCCGATCAGGCCGTTTTTGGCCGCAATATAGGCCGGCGAAATGCTGAAGGCCTGGAATGCGGCAACCGAGTTCATCATCACCACATTGCCCTTGCCCGCCTTGAGCGCCTTCTCGAAGGCCATGCAGCAGGACATCACACTGACCAGATCGACCTCGATCACGCGGCGGAAAGTATCGATGTCGTACTCGTCGGCCATCAGCACGCCTTGCGAAAGAATCAGTACGTCCAGCGACTCGAACCTGCTTGCGGCATTCGCAATCTGCGCGGTATCGGTCACGTCAACCTGCTGATAGCGATAGCCCGCGTAATCGCACCGCTCGTCGTTGTAATCGGCAAGGTCGGGGCGAGTGCCCCATATCTCCACGGTCGCGCCCTTTTGCTTGAGCTTTTGCGCGATACCGTTGCCGAGGCCGCTGGTACCGCCAACGACGAGGACCGTCTTGCCGGTGAAGTCGAGTTCGTTCATGTCTATTTCAACCTTCTCTCGTAAGCGGTCTTGCGCCAGTCGAGCGCCTGGCAGCGCTCGGCAGACGACGTCATGGGAACACCTTCCGGCAGCACCATTTTCAATTCGTCGAGGGCGACCACCTTGGAATCCTTGATCAGCTCGGCGGGAGATCCATCCCTGGCGACCGTCACGCCCTGCCAACGCATGATCACCGCACCGGAGCCATGGCCGCCCGTATCAAGCCAGTTCGCCACACCCGGATCCTTGCTGGCGATGACGTAGGTAACCGTCCCGTCCGGATTGGGAGTGGAAACGCTGTTGTTGCGGTTGGCAAACGAATAGGGGTCGAGGGTACGCCCCCATGCATCGTGCAGCACAATCGAAAAATATTTGGCGTCGCCCGGCGTCATGGTGATGACCATTGCCTGATCGTCGCCCAGCAGATACCGGGTGCCTGTGACATAACCCCAGGCACCACCACGGGTTGCCACCGCCGGGTTGAGGTGATTGAGCGAGTTACCGAACCCGATGTACAACTTCGCACCGTTTTGTTCTTCAAACATGCGATGCATGTAGGTGCGGTTCAACTGGGTGGCCTGCGGCAATACGTCCACCAGGCGTTTTTCCAGTTCGGCAAAGGTCGGGGCCGGACGATCGGGCTTTTCCAGCATCCTGATCTTGAGGTTCAGGATTGGTGACTGCTTCATCCAGTCCGAAAGCGATTGCCGGATGATGAGCCAGCCTCCCTTGGCAGTTTGCAGGTAGTTCTTCCTGCCTTCCGCCGGCTCGGGACCGAACCGCAGCTTGAACGACCCGTCCGGATTCAGCACCAGATCGTTGGCCGCAATGTGCCCCATGTACTTGACGTCGGGCTGCAGGCCCTGCGGCGAGTTCCATACTTCGAATACGGTGAATGCCGGCGAACCGTCCTTCGGCATCTTCCCCGACAGCTCGTAGTGATGCGTCGCGTCCAGGTTGACCACGCGGTAGATCGAATCCATGCTTTCGATGAAGCGCGTACCGGGGATATCAACACCATCCGATTTTCTCGGCGCGTTGAAGGTCCACAGCAACATGGGGCGCTGGCTGTCTTCGGTCGCCACGTAGGTCGCGGTCATGTAGACCACTTCACGCACTGCGGCCTCCATGATTTCCGGGGCGCCCGGGGTCTGGTAGACCGGATCGTCGCCGTAGACCTGTTCGATCTGCTTTTGCGCAGCCAGCACGGCGGGCGACTTCATCAGGCGCAAGGCCAACGCTTCTGCCCGTTTCTGCTCCTTGGTGACGATTCCATAGCCGGATGGCAGCTTGGCTGCATATGCACTACCCACCATTGCAGTACCAGCCATGACCAGGACCGTGATGACACGGTGAAAATATTTCATTTGTCTGCTCCTCCTGCTCTGAGTTTCACCAACAAGCCGATTTGGCTTGTCTTGCCGCGAAATCGCGCGTGACATCCTTGATCAACTGCAATGTTGGATGTATCCACGGATGCTGGTAGCGATCGAGAAGTATGCGACCCGGCTCGCAGGCCTTGATCAGCGATGCCTGCTGTTCCGCCGTCAAGGTGTCGAGGCGGCTGCGAACCTCCTCGCTGCTCACCATCGCGGCAGCCTTGTCGATCCACCCCGGCGAATCCGGCATGTCAAAAAACTCCGCAATTTCCTCCAGCGTCCGGTGTGGCTTTCCGACCAGCTCCTCGAAACGGACATCGAGGAGCTGTGAAGAATCCATTTTCGCGAAAGCCTTGAAACCCATTTCGAGCTGGTAGTTCCAGTAGGCAGCGAAATCCTCGATGCTCGGCAGTTCGGGCCCGAGGCGCCGGCTGATCGGATCTTCAATGCGGATCGGCAATCCCGCGAGCTCGGTCTGTTCCAGCTCTTCGCGGGTCGGTGGCCGCATGAACAGCGACACCAGCACCTGAAAATAGAAGTGTTTGCTCATCGATAGCGCAGCGTCCGGACCGTCGCGATGGATATGAACATACTTCGCCTTGGGGAAGGTGCGGTAGAGATCGGGCAAGAACTCGATCGACCCGCCGGTGCGCTCGATCCAGAAGCACTTGTCGAATTTATGCTGCAGCCACTCGAAAATCGCGAGGTAATGCTCCGCCATGGTTCGCGTCGGAAAGGTCTCGACCAGTTGCATCATCTCGGCGAACAATTCGTCCGCCTTGTCAGTCAGCGTCGGGAAGCAGATATAGAGGAACGCCGGGATGCGAAACTCGGCTGCGTTCACGACTTCGTAGCGTTGCTCCTTGGTGATGTTGCCGCGATGCACCGCCAGATCGGCGACCGGAATATTCGACAGCATCAGTTCCTTGAACTGCTCACGGGTGATCGGGCCCGGTGCGAACGCGTGCGTGCGGTCAGGTGCCCCCATGCACTCCGAAATCATCAATCCTTCCGGATGCACGGCGAGCATCGTCGACAGCAATGTCGATCCGCAACGACCGGTGCTCACAACAAATCTTTGCATTTCCCCTCCCGATAGCTACCAATGACCCTTGGCGACCACGATCAATTGCGGTCAGTTGGCGTCCCAGAAGTCTCCGAATCGCCTTGTGTCCTGTGGATAGACATCAAGATAGGCGATCTTGTCGTTCTTGACCGTATAAACCTCGACGTAAGGCATCATGATGCGCTGGCCGGTCTTGCGTGAAGTGAACGTGATGTCCATCGACGCAGCAACCTTGCCTTCAGAACCGAGCAGTTCGCAGCGGCCGATCTCGATGCTCAGCTTGCTCAGGATCACGCCGTGAACATCCTTCTGGAATGCCGCGAGGCCACGATGCACGCCACCATAGGCAAGCGACTCGGGTTCGACCACCACGACATCCGGATCAAAACAGGCCATTACAGCAGCGGCATCACCCTTCAATATCCCGTCCAGCATTTCCTTTACCACCACACCTGCATTCTTCATGTTCTTCTCCTTGTCGAGTCCATTGTCCTTCAAGATACTGCAACTTCACTTGAATGCGCCGAACGCGTCAAAATCATCCATTGCACTGGCAATCCTGCGGATGAATTCGACGGTCGAATCGCGTGGCTGCATCTCCGGCATGCCCGGCACCGGATTGATGGTGATGGTCCAGAAGGCAAGAACAGTAAACATCTGCCGCCGTATTTCGTCGAGCACACCATCGAACGGAATCTTCCGCCCCGAAGTGTGCTGGAGGTGATCCATGTAGCAACGCAACAACTCGTCCATCCAAAGACGTCGGTTGTCGATCGAAAGCGATGTCAATAGCCCGTAAATGAGATCCCGCGACCAGTGGCCGCGTGTCGCGGCCTGCCAATCACCGAGGCCCATTCGCCCGTCGGCCGTGATGTACCAGTTGCGCAAATGGTCGTCGCCGTGATTCAGCGTATGGGGCAAGTGAAGATGGCGCTCCACCGATGCCATGGTTGCCCCCCATACATCCTGGCGACGCGCAAAGAGACGCGCGGGAATGACATCCTCCGCAATGGCAAAGCCTTGGTCACAAGGTCCCTTGAACACCGATTCAAAGCTGCTGAAAAAATAATGCCAGGTCGGGAAAACCGATAGCGTCGTGTCAAGCACCGGGCTTTCGAGAAACTTTCCATGCACCTTTGCCAGCAGACGCATCTGGTCTTCGGCATTACCGCGGGTGATGTCCGTGGTGTGTGTACAAAAGGTCGTCCCCGGCCCAAGATCGCGCAGCACGACGATTGAGTTGAAGCTTGGGCTGAAATTGGCAAAGCAACCGACAGGTGCTTCGACATCCAGAAGCGGGCGAGCGATGTTGTAGAAGTTCACCTCGGCCTTTGCGGTATTGCCAAAGCCCGTCGCCATACGACTGGCTAGGCTATGCGTTGCCTTGCAAAACACGCTGAGAGGCAATCCCGCGTCTCGACCCGCCTGGTTATAGTCGACAACGATTCTCTGCCGACTGGTTGATCCGATATCGGGTGCGTCAAAACTGAACGCCACCACCTTTGCACCTTCGATGCCGGCGCAGAGGATGGCGGTCAGCCACTCTGCCGTGATGTCTTCGTAGGCAAAGGGAATATCCTTTGCCGAAACCGGGGGACGACGATTTTTTTTATCGAGCTCGTATCCTGCTGCAATTTCTTCCGATCTATTCGACATCTCGGCTCCTCTGTTATTTTTTCGCAATGTGATCGTGGCAATGCCAATGCCGTTGCGTGGCGGCTATCGTACGCTGGCTGGTGGGAAATGTGGAGGCGAAGCAATCGGTCTCCAGCCGCGGCTCGCGCAGATTTTGCGGCAGTAGAGCCATACTGAATACGATTCCCCGGACGCATGAATCAAAATCACGTCGCCTGAGGTCGTAGATACAGCGCAGCAGTCAATGGAAAATGACCTTATTGGCTGGCCAACTTTCAGTGACGGGAATGACGTACCTTGAATACCGCCGTTCCGACTCCATATCCGGATCATTGCCACGGAGCTGCCATGTCTGAACCTCTCATCGTCGTCTGCCCGCATTGCCACTCCCCCAACCGCGTACCACAGGAACGACTGGCCGACGGCGGCAGTTGTGGGAAGTGCAAAGGCCGGCTGTTTGTCGGCGAACCGCTGGCACTTGACCAATCGAATTTCGACCGGCATGTCGGCCGTTCGGAAGTGCCCGTAGTGGTCGACTTCTGGGCACCCTGGTGCGGACCGTGCCGGATGATGGCACCGGCATTCGAACAGGTGGCAGCGGCACTTGAGCCGCGTTACCGGCTGGCCAAGGTCAATACCGAGGAAGCGCAGGTGCTGGCGGCACGCTTCAATATCCGCAGCATCCCGACCCTGGCCATTTTTCGTGGCGGGCAGGAAGTGGCCCGCCAGTCCGGGGCGATGGACGCAGCCGGATTGAAACGCTGGATTCAGGCCAATAGTTGAATTAATATCCGGCCCCTCTTGAAACCCGCCGGGGCGCCCCCATATTGCCTCGGTCATCTTTTTCCCACCCGAGTCTGAAGCCCATGTCGGATAAGCCCGAATATACCGAAGTGCTGCCGGAAGACGCAGCCAGCCCCGAAAATCCCGTGCCCGAGTCCGCAACGCCGCCCAGCCTGGAGGACCTGCTCAAAATGGCAGAACAGAAGGCAGCCGAGCATCAGGATGCTTGGCTGCGCGCCAAGGCTGAGGGCGAAAACATTCGCCGCCGCGCCCAGGAAGACATCTCTAAGGCCGCCAAGTTTGCGGTCGAAAAGTTTGCTGACGCCCTGTTGCCGGTCAAGGACAGCCTTGAAGCCGCCCTCGCCAACGAAAACCAGAGTGCAGAAGCCCTGAAATCCGGCGTGGAGCTCACCCTGCGCCAGCTGGTTTCCGCCTTCGAAAAATCCAGCCTGCTCGACATCAACCCGGTCGGCGAGAAGTTCGACCCGCACAGGCATCAGGCCATCAGCCAGCTCGACGCGCCCGAAGGCACCGAGCCGAACACCGTACTCACCGTGCTGCAGAAGGGTTACGCCCTGCACGACCGCGTCGTCCGCCCCGCGCTGGTAGTGGTCGCCAAGGCAAAGGCTTGAAATCAGGGCGGAATGCCCAATATACGAAACAGTCAATCTAATGCAGGGAGCGTGGTGCAAGGGGCTTTTACTCCTGACTCCTCACCCCTAACTCCTCACTGAAACGAAAGGAATCAAAATGGGCAAGATCATCGGCATCGACCTCGGCACCACCAACAGCTGCGTCTCCGTCATGGAAGGCGGCAAGCCGAAGGTCATCGAAAATTCGGAAGGCGCGCGCACCACGCCGTCCATCGTCGCCTACGCGGACGATGGCGAAATCCTGTGCGGTGCTTCGGCCAAGCGCCAGGCCGTCACCAACGCCAAGAACACGCTGTACGCCATCAAGCGCCTGATCGGCCGCAAGTTTGATGAAAAGGAAGTTCAGAAGGACATCGACCTGATGCCCTACAAGATTGCCAAGGCCGACAATGGCGACGCCTGGGTCGAGGTTCGCGACAAGAAAATCGCGCCGCAACAGGTATCGGCCGAAGTGCTGCGCAAGATGAAAAAGACCGCCGAAGACTACCTCGGCGAAGAAGTGACCGAAGCGGTCATCACCGTGCCGGCCTACTTCAACGACAGCCAGCGCCAGGCCACCAAGGACGCGGGGCGCATTGCCGGCCTTGAAGTCAAGCGCATCATCAACGAACCGACAGCCGCGGCAATTTCGTTCGGCCTCGACAAGAAGGAAGGCGACCGCAAGATTGCGGTGTTCGACCTTGGCGGCGGCACGTTCGACATCTCGATCATCGACATCGCTGAAATCGACGGCGAGCACCAGTTCGAAGTCATGTCCACCAACGGCGATACTTTCCTCGGCGGTGAAGACTTCGACCAGCGCCTGATCGATTACATCATCGACGAATTCAAGAAGGAGCAGGGCGTCAACCTCAAGGCCGACGTGCTGGCCCTGCAACGCCTGAAGGAAGCGGCTGAAAAGGCCAAGATCGAACTGTCGTCGAATTCACAGACCGAAATCAACCTGCCCTACATCACCGCAGACGCCACCGGCCCCAAGCACCTCGCACTCAAGATCACCCGTGCCAAGTTCGAGTCACTGGTCGATGAACTGATCGAGCGTTGCGTTGCGCCCTGCCGCACTGCGATCAAGGATGCCGGCGTCAAGATCGAAGACATCGGCGACGTGATCCTGGTCGGTGGCATGACCCGCATGCCGAAGGTGCAGGAAAAGGTGAAGGAGCTGTTCGGCAAGGAGCCGCGCAAGGACGTCAACCCTGATGAAGCCGTTGCCATTGGTGCGGCCATCCAGGGCGGTGTTCTGCAGGGCGAAGTGAAGGATGTGCTGCTGCTCGACGTAACGCCGCTCTCGCTGGGCATTGAAACCCTCGGCGGCGTCATGACCAAGCTCATCACCAAGAACACGACCATTCCGACCAAGCAGAGCCAGACCTTCTCGACCGCCGACGACAACCAGAACGCGGTGACCATCCACGTGCTGCAAGGCGAACGCGAAGTAGCCAAGGGCAACAAGAGCCTTGGCCAGTTCAACCTGACCGACATTCCGCCGGCCGCGCGCGGCATGCCGCAGATCGAAGTCACCTTCGACATCGACGCCAACGGCATCCTGCACGTATCGGCCAAGGACAAGGCCACCGGCAAGGAAAACAAGATCACCATCAAGGCCAACTCGGGCTTGTCGGAAGAAGAAATCAACCGCATGGTGCAGGATGCGGCTGCCCACGCCGAAGAAGACAAGAAGCTGCACGAGCTGGTTGATGCGCGCAACCAGGCCGACGGCCTGGTGCACACGGTAAAGAAGATGCTTGCCGAGCATGGCGACAAGGTCGAGGCCTCGGAAAAGGAAGCGATCGAAGCCGCGATCAAGGAAGTGGAAGAAGTGATCAAGGACGGCGACAAGGAAACCATCGAAGCCAAGACTCAGGCGCTCGGTACTGCCTCGCAAAAGCTCGGTGAAAAGGTTTATGCCCAGCAGGGCGCTGCGGGTGCCGAAGGCGCAGGTGCTGGCCAGGGTGGTGAGGCGAAGAAGGATGAAGGCGATGTCGTCGATGCGGAGTTCACCGAAGTCAACGACAAGAAGTAAGACTGTTTTCTTAACCGCCAAGGCGTCAAGGGCACCAGGAGTTTTCTCTTGGTCGCTCTTGGCGTCCTTGGCGTCTTGGCGGTTGTAAATACTTATGGCAACTAAAAAAGATTTTTACGAAGTACTTGGCATCAACCGCGACGCCTCTGAGGAAGAGATCAAGAAGGCGTACCGCAAGCTCGCCATGAAATTCCATCCGGATCGCAACCCGGACAACCCCAAGGCGGAAGATCAGTTCAAGGAAGCCAAGGAAGCCTACGAAATCCTGTCGGACAGCCAGAAGCGTGCGGCCTACGACCAATATGGCCACGCCGGCGTCGACCCGCAGGCCGGCTTCGGTGGCGCCGGCGGTGCGGGCTTCGGCGACGCCTTCTCGGATATTTTTGGCGACATCTTCGGTCAGAGTCGCGGCGGTGGCGGTAGCGGACGCTCGAATGTCTATCGCGGCGCCGACCTGCGCTACAACCTCGAAATCTCGCTGGAAGACGCCGCACGCGGCTCTGAAACCAAGATTCGCATTCCGACCATGGACGAATGCGAGTCCTGCGACGGTAGCGGCGCCAAGAAAGGCACCGAGGCCAAGACCTGCCCCACCTGCAATGGCCACGGCCAGGTGCGCATGCAGCAGGGCTTTTTCTCGATCCAGCAGAGCTGCCCGAAATGCCATGGCACAGGGCGCTATATCCCTACGCCCTGCCCGAGTTGCCACGGTGCCGGCCGCATCAAGAGCCACAAGACGCTGTCGATCAAGATCCCGTCCGGGATCGATGAAGGCGATCGCATCCGCCTTTCCGGCGAGGGAGAGCATGGCGTCAACGGTGGACCCTCAGGCGACCTGTACGTGCAGATTCACCTCAAGGAACACGGTGTCTTCACCCGCGACCACGATGATTTGCATTGCGAGATGCCGGTCAGCTTCACCATCGCGGCACTCGGCGGTGAAATCGAAATCCCGACGCTGGATGGCGTTGCGCGTCTGAAGATTCCCGCTGAAACGCAGAGCGGCAAGGTCTTCCGCCTGCGTGGCAAGGGTATCAAGGGCATCCGCAGCGTTGGCCGCGGCGACCTGATGTGCCACGTCGTGGTGGAAACACCCATCAACCTGACTAACAAGCAGAAAGACCTGTTGCGTGAATTCGAAACCATCAGCCAGCAGGACAGCGGCTTGCACAACCCACGCGCCAAAGGCTGGATGGACAAGGTCAGGACATTCTTCGCGGGCTGATGATCAGCGCGACAAACAAAAACGCCGGACAGTCTGTCCGGCGTTTTTGTTTGGGCGAAAGTTGCGGAATTACTTGCCGACGACGGCCAGCTTGCCCGACAGCGAACGCTCGACCACGCGCTTGCCGTCGCTGCAATACACCATGCTCACCACCCATGCCAGCATGACGGAAAGCGCCATGGTGATGGTCGCGCCAACCCAGAGCCACAGGGGGTCGGTCGTGGTGAATACGGCCGTTGATGCCGGCATCGTGATCGCCAGATGGCCGCCCCACATGAACAAGGGAAGGCCCGGAATGATCAGCCACTGGTGCTTGCGTGCCAGCTGCGTCGACATCAGATGGAGGCCGATGCAGATTGTCAGCGTGAACCCGGCATAGGTAAAGGGTGCCCACAACGGCACACCCCATACCACATAGGCATGCGTGCCGTAGTACACCCAGGCGGCCTGGCTGACGCCATAGACCTCAATGCCGACGCAGAGCGCAACCAGAATCCAGTAGTCGCGCCAGAACGTTGAACGGGTGAGGCCGGTATCGAGCTTGCGCAGGAAATACAGGCCCGGCACCGACATGTACCAGAAGTAGAGCACGCCAATGAACATCGGTATCAAGCGGCCGAACACATCGATCCAGCCAATCTGTCCGTGGAGCGGATACAGCGCGCACACCAGCATATCGCCTAGCGGTTCGTAAACAATGGCAAGGCCGGCACCAATGAAGGCATAGACCGGTACCAGGTCATTGCGTCGCTTGACCTCGACAACGACAAACCACATCGCCAGCAACGCGATCAACAGCGAGAGGCCGATCAGCAGGTTCTGCGGTCCGGCCGGCATCACGGCATCCCATGGCACCAGATCAAGAATTTTCGGGTTCATTGCATTTCCTCCATCCACATTGAGTATCTGCCAGCGGCAAGCACTGGCGGCATATTTGCCAAAATTATATCGCCGATCGATCGGCTCACTGCACCTAGGCTTGCCCATCCTTGCACTGGCCGGCCGAGACCACTATGATCCGCCGAGACCGGCAAATGCAGACAATCAAGGCCGGCGCACTGGAGGAGCCATGTCTACTGCCACACAGAGCAAAGACGGTGAAGTCATTTCGTTCAAGGAAGAACTTCCCAGCAGCCAGGTTCCGGACATTCCGACCTGGAGCGAAAACTACTGCTGGACGGGTTACGACTACCAGCAACGAGTCGGTTACTGGCTGCATCTCGGCCGCTGGATCGAAGACCCGCATATCTGGCGCGAGGAAGTCATCATTTTCCTGCCCGAAGGCACAGTCTTGCTTCGTCGCAGTTTCGGCCGCTCACGCATGGACAACGGCGTGGAAGGCGCCCTGCTCCGTTTTGTCTGTGAAGAGCCGGGTATGCGGTGGCGCCTCCAGTATAAGGGCCCCGTGCAACAGGCCACGCTGGAGCAGCAGATGCGCGGCCCTCTGCCACATGCAACGGTGTTGGGCCTGCTTGACGTTGATCTCGAATTCACTGGCAACGCGCCGGTCTGGCAGTTCCCGGACCACGACAACACCACGATCGGTCGCTGGCATTACGAACAGCATGGCAAGGTGACCGGCAAGGTACGCCACGACGACAATATCTACACTTTCAGCGGGCATGGCTATCGCGACCACACACGTGGCCCGCGCGAACTTTCGCCGGTCAACGGCCACTGCTGGATCCAGGGCCGCTTTCCCGATGGCGATGCGTTCTCGATCTACCACCTCTGGCACATCGAAGACGGCGAAGACAAGGAAGTCCTGTCGATTGCCCGTGTAGAGCACGGTGGCAAGACGCTGGAAGCCAAAATCGTTTCGTCTCCACGCCTCCGTTCACACCAGACTGCACTCGACATTGGCAAGCTGGTGCTGCAGTTGCCGGACCACTCGCTGATGACGCTCGAATGCATCCCGCTGACAACGCTGGTGATGACCATGCACGGCCGCAACAGCCACCTGATGTTCGGCCCGATGCTGGGCGACACCCGCTGGCCGGTACCCTTGTTCGAACAGCCGGCCATCTTCACGTGCGGAGAGCGCCGTGCCGAAGGCTGGATCGAACGCTGCTATCGCCGCAATGACACCGTGTTCGACCAGGCCAGCGTCGATGACATTTACGCCTCCAGGGCTTCGCTCTGATGGCCGACCACATCGATGAGGTACTGCGAAGGGTCGCCGCCGCACTTTCCGCGCAGATCGCACCGGAACTGAGTTCGGCCTTGGCCAGGGACGCCGCGAATTTCGGTGCAGGTCTGTTGCGCGGCGCATTGCTGGAAAACCTCGCGCAGTCGCGCAAGACCGACTACGAAAAATCGTTGCAGACAATCGTCAAGCCAATGCTCGATGGCAACGCGGCAAGCCGTGACAGCATCGGGGCCTGGGTGGAAAAGCTGTACCTGCAATCGGGTTCGCCGGACAATATTAAGGAAAAATCAGCAGCAGAAGTACTGGCCGCCATCGTTGCAGAGGAAGGGAAGCTGCAGGCCGGAATACGCGCCGACGACGCTGCCGAAAACCAGCTTGCCGCATCGGACGAAGAAATCGTCACCCCGGCAAGCCTTGCCGCTTATCTGCGACGCAAGCTGGACCGGACCGACATCGATGTCATCAACATCCTGCTGATCCCGGGGGGTGGGTCGAAAATAACCCGCATCGTTTCGCTCAGACCGGTTGCTGGATTGCCGGCCGAAATGATCATGCGCCAGGACTATGCGTACAACCACGTTGGCAATTCGATCATCAGCGAATACCCGATCCTGATCGCCATGCACAAGGCAAAACTCCCGGTTGCACCACCACTGTTTCTGGAACACGAAGCCACTGCAATGGGCGCTCCTTTCATGATGGTGCTCAAGGTTCCCGGCCGGAACATAGGCAACCTGTGGGGCTTCTTTGCTGACACCGAACCACGCCCGGTTTGTCTGGAGTTGGCAAAGGTGCTGGCAACGATCCATCAGACTACCGCGGCCAATGTCGATGCTTCCATCCCGTTGCGACAGCGAGTTGTCGACCAGATATCTGACATTCATGGAAAGTGGTCCAAGGGCAGAAGCAGCATCTCGCCAGTCATCGCGCTGTCGCTGCTCTGGCTGGTGGAGAACCTCGATACGGAAGACGCCGTACCTGCCTTGGTGCATGGCGACTGCGCCTTTACCAACATCCTGGTCCATGAGGGCAAGTTGTCTGCATTGCTCGATTGGGAATTTGCGCACATCGGTGACCCGGCGGAAGATCTCGCCTACGTAAAGAACGTGGTTGAACAGGTCATGCCCTGGCGAGAATTCATCGATGCCTATTGCGCAGCAGGCGGTCATGCGCCATCGGCCCGGCGTCTGCATTACTTCGATGTCTGGCGCGCGTTGCGCAACGTCATTTATGCCGGTCTTGCCGGTGAGGCCTTCTGCAATGGCCAAGCCCGCAGCCTGATGCTCGGTTGGGCCGGGATATATGCCGTCCCGCTGCTGGAGCAGCAACTGATCGGCATGATCGGCGATTCCTGGAAACCCAAAACCGCGAAGCACTGATCGAAACTGAAAGGATACCAATGACTGTTCCCGCCGCGCCTTACCTGTCGGTCCTCCGCACATTGATCGCGACATCGTTGCGTCCTCGTGAGAACGAGTCGACAGAAAAAGTGGCGATGTACAGCCATCGCATCCTGACGCAGTTGCTGCTGGGCGAAAAACTGTTGCCGGGGCTACAGCAAAATGCAATGACCCGACTGGTCGACCTGCTGCCGGAACTGCACAGTGAGTTGCGCAATGTGCAGGGTGGCAGCGAGCTGATTGCGGGTCTCGATCAACATGTTCGCATCACACCGGACTACGTTGCTGCCCAGCCGCTGGTGCAGGCTGCCGTGCAGCATCTGGCAACATGTCCGGGCGTGGCACGAAAAGCATTGTCCCGACAAATCGCTGTCATCATTCTCGATGTGCAGGACAAGCTGCATCAGGCGGCGTTGGCTGAGGAGATGCAGCCTCTCGCGGAGGATGCTGTCGCCGAGCCCCTGAACGCGCAGCAAAAGCAGTCCTTCAGGGATTACCTGCGCAGCAGGTACATCGACGATGCTGAAGTCGACATCGTTTCGCTCAAGGCCATTCTTGGCGGCGGATCAAAACAGACGATCTTTGTCGGGCTGCGCAACAACAAACGTCTTCCTTCCACCGTAGTGTTGCGTATCGACAAGGCGGACAGTCCCGTCGGCTCGACCGTCGCTGACGAATTCGACATCATGAAGACGATGTTCGACGCCGGCTTGCCTGTGCCGCAACCCTTCATGATGGAAACCGACACGTCGATTGTCGGCGCAAGTTTCATGGTGGTCAGCCGCATCGAGGGTGACAACATTGGCGACGCCTTCGACGTCGCAAAACCTTCACGTCAATTCGGCGTCACGCTGGCGAAGACCCTGGCCAGTCTGCACCAGATACCGGTCGAGAAAGCGCCAAAACTTCCCGGCGCAAACCTCACCACGCGCGAACGCATGCAGCAGAACATCGACGAGTTTGAGGCCAACTGGCGCAAGCTGAACGTGCCCTCGATCGCTCTCGAGCTTGCCTATGCCTGGCTCAAGGCGAACATGGATCTTTCCGAGGGCAGGCGCTCGATTGTTCATCGCGACGTCGGTTGCCACAACATGCTGGGCAAGGATGGCGACCTCGCAGCGCTGCTGGATTGGGAAACGGCAGTGATCGGCAACCCGGCACAGGACCTCGGCTACGCTTATCACACCGTCATCCAACTCATGCCGTGGGAAGACTTTTTGGCCGAATACAAAAAGGCCGGCGGCATAATCCCCACCGTCGCCGAAATTGTTTACTACCGGCTCTGGCGTGCCGTCTGGATCATGGGCTTCCAGTTGTTGGCGCGTTCCTACTTCGTTTCAGGATTGACCACCGAAATGATTCTTGCCTACGCTTCGCAGTACTGGTACCAGCGCTCGGAACTCACGCTTCATGAATTGGTCAACCTGGTCTATCAACGTCACTAAGTCTCGCTTGCGGCGCGACTTACTGCTTCCCGGTTCTCCCGGATTCGCCATCGGTTCCGACCACAAATATCCGGTACCGATTCTTGCCGGCCTGCTTCGCCAGATACATGGCCTGATCAGCATGCTGAATCAACATGTCGACGCCAACCTTGTCCTCCGGATAAGTCGTCACGCCAATACTTGCAGTGACGCCCAGCACATGGGTCCCCACTTTCACGGTTTCCGAAGTCGCTTGCAACAACCTCAGAAGCACCGGCTCGAAGGCATCCGGACGCTCCATGTTGACGATGAGTGCCACGAATTCGTCTCCCCCTATCCGGGCCAGCGTGTCTATTTCGCGCAGCGCGGACCTCATGCGTGATGCAAGCGCAATCAGCAATTCATCTCCGACATTGTGTCCATAAAGATCATTGACGGCCTTGAAACCATCAAGGTCAATGAAGGCCAGCGCCAATGACCGTTTGTGGCGATCTGCCTGCGAAATTTCCTGCTTGATTCGGTCATCAAGCAGAAACCGGTTCGGCAGATTGGTCAGCGCATCGTAGTTGGCCGAATGTTCAAGTTCATTGACAAGGGTCTTGAGTTCGGTGATGTCGGAGAAAATCCCGACAAAATGAATAATCTTTCCATCGGCGTTACGCACGGCGCTGAGCTTCAACGACTCGGGGTAGGCCTCGCCATTTTTGCGTCGATTCCAGATTTCGCCCGACCAATGCCCCTGCTCCAGCAAGGCCTGCCACATCGCCTTGTAAAACCCCGCGTCATGATGACCGGATTGCAGCATTGCGGGGTTCCTGCCGACCACCTCATCGCGCCGATAGCCGGTAATCCTGCTGAAAACCTGATTCACGTCGACAATGCGGCCATCCGCATCGGTGATCATGATTCCCTCGTCCGCATGCGAAAAAACACTCGCAGCCAACCGGAGTCCTGCCTCAGCCTCCTTGCGGATCACATCGGTTTTTGACAGATGATTGGCGTGCCAGGAAACCAGTGTGGTCAACACAAGGATATAGGTGATTGCCAGAAGGCCCACGCCAAACGCAGGCTCGAAGATGCCGGCCCGGTCGGCCACAATCTTTATCCAACCCAACAGGATGGGGAAGACAATCACAAATGGCAAAAGGCGGCGGGCAGCAGTGCCACCGATGTCCCGGCGGGAAAAAAGCGATATCACGCCGCTATCGTATTGAAGGCAGGTAAACCCAAAGGCGAGTACCAGAAATGCGAGGGCCGTATGGACGGCCATTTGCGTGGCGTGTCCGACGCCAGTCAAATTCGGCACTTGGTACAAATAGCCGATCAACGATGCGAGCGCCGGATAGATCATGAGCACGACGATTCCGGTGTAGAGCCGACGATACCTGCTGGATCGCTCGTTGAGCAGCAGTGCAATCCCCACCAGCATGAATTCAAGCGCGCTTGCCGGCGCCATGCGTCCCGGTGCCAGCGTGCCAATTGCTCCGGCGGGTTCGACAAACATCCACTGGTCCACGCCAAGGTCTCTGCCGGTGGCATATTCGAAAGCAGCCGTCGCGCCGAGCGTGGCAACCAGACACGCAAGTATCTTGGCGGCAATTGATGGCACGCCACGCGCCCCGTCGGATGCACCGCTCTTGATCAGCAAGGCGATGCCGGCCAATACAAAGCCAAGTGCCGTATTGGCCTTCATTGCTACCCAAGCCGGGGTCAGACTTTTCAGGTTGGGAATATCCAGAAACCAGCCCAGCAGCGCGACGCCGCCAATCAGCGCGACGATCCAGCCCGATAGCCGGGAAACAGTCTTCCATAAAAAGCTGTCAGCCAAATCGGCACTGGCAATCGTGTAGGTCATGTGGGTTTTCGACCCCTCATTGTGGACACCAAAGACACTTTTCTGTCGTTCACGATATTACGACCCGGCCACAAGAAACTTGAAGAACTGTGAACTCCTCGTCTTCGCACCGCCATAGGGCAGAAAAAAGGCTAAAGTTATTCGGAATCCGGACGAAACAGATAGGTAAGGGGCATTGACGGCATGCCCCAACAAAGCACTTCCCTTCCCTGCAAGACAGCCGAGGCGCCAGAAAAATGACTGATACCTTGTTCGAGCCGACCTTGGTCAGCAATGATCACTCAACCCTGAGCCTGACAAAGGAACTTGAGTCAATTCATGAACTGGTCAAGTCCCGATACCCTTTTGTCGACCGGATTGCGATGGCCTTGTATGAACCGGCAACGGATCTGCTGAGCACCTTTGTCAGCAGCAACAGCGATCACATATTGCTGAAACGCTACGAAATCGAGCTGGCCAAGGTGCCTTCGCTTCAAATGCTGGCAGCTTCCCACCAAAGCCGGATGGTGGATGACATCCCGGCGACTTTCAGTTTTCAGTCAGAACACACCGCCTGGCTTGCCGAACGGGGCTATCGCGCGAGCTACACGACCCCGATTTTTCAGGGCGGGGAACTGACAGCCTTTCTTTTTTATGATTCCCGGCAGGCCGGCGTTTTCACGACCGAGGTTGCCCACTTTCTCAACAGTTTTTCAAGCCTCATTTCGCAGTTGTTCCTGTTGCAGCGCAAGGTCGTGGAGGGCGTGATCGGCAC
>CANJXH010000050.1 GCA_947478755.1 Betaproteobacteria bacterium
TCAAGCTGGCGGCCCTGGGTTACAAGGTGGTGACGACGCACAGTACCAACAACACGAGGGTGAAGGACTGGCTCAAGGCGATGAGTGACCTCGGCTACAGCTTCAAGGCTTACCCGTGTGATGTCACGGATTTCGATTCCTGTCGCGAATGCGTAGAGAAAATCCAGAAGGAATTGGGGCCGGTCGACGTGCTGGTGAATAACGCCGGCAACAAGCGTGACATGACCTTCAAGAAAATGACGGCGGACGATTGGGATTCCGTGATCCGTACCAATCTCTACTCAGTGTTCAACATGACCAAGCAGGTGATGGATGGCATGCTTGACAGGGGCTGGGGCCGGGTGGTGAACATTTCATCGGTCAATGCGCAAAAGGGTGCTTTTGGTCAAACCAACTACTCTGCGGCCAAGGCGGGTGTACATGGGTTTACCAAAGCGTTGGCACTGGAAGTCGCGAAGCGTGGTGTCACGGTCAACACCATATCACCGGGTTACATCGGTACGAAGATGGTGACCTCGATCCCACGAGAAGTGCTTGACAGCAAGATCCTGCCGCAGATACCAACGTCGCGTCTGGGCAAACCGGAGGAGGTGGCTGGTCTGGTGGCCTATCTGGCATCCGACGAGGCGGCATTCGTACACGGCGCCAACATTTCGATCAACGGCGGTCAGCACATGTATTGAATGGGTATGCAAATGTCCGCGAGAAAAATTGCGTTGGTCACGGGTGGCATGGGTGGTTTGGGTACGGCCATTTGCAAGGCCTTGGCGCAAAGCAATTTCATCGTGATCGCCAACTGCCTGCCTGATTTTCCGCCAAGGAACGACTGGCTTGAACGTACGCGAGCCGAGGGCTTCGACTTTCATGTCGGCGAGGCGGATGTCTGCGATTATGATGCCTGCGTCGTCATGGTGAAACAGATCGAACGCGAGATCGGCCCAATTGACGTGCTGGTCAATAATGCCGGCATTACCCGCGATGGCATATTCCACAAGATGGACCGAAGCCAATGGGATGCCGTATTGGCGACCAATCTTGATTCCGTTTTCAACGTAACCCATCAGGTGCTGGAAGGCATGGCTCAGCGTGGCTGGGGCCGGGTCATCAATATTTCATCGGTCAATGGCGTCAAGGGCCAATTTGGTCAGGCCAATTACTCGGCAGCCAAGGCTGGCATTCTTGGTTTTACCAAGGCGGTGGCTGCCGAAGTGGCGAAAAAGGGAGTGACCGTGAATGCGATTGCGCCCGGCTATATTGGCACCGACATGGTGATGGCGATCAAACCTGAAGTGCGCGATGCAATTACCGACACGATTCCCGTCGGACGTTTGGGTCGACCGGAAGAAATCGGGGGCCTCTGCGCGTATCTGGCGTCCGACCTCGCCGCTTACATTACGGGGGCGACCATCAATATCAATGGCGGCCTGCACATGTATTGACAGGAAAGCCTTGCCCAAAGCGATATAATCTCATGCTGCTATGCACAAAATTGCGGGAGAAAGTCGATGGTTGAGCCAAGTCGCCTGATCAAGAAATACCCGAATCGCCGTTTGTACGACACCAAGTCCAGTAGCTACATTACCTTGACTGATGTCAAAACGCTGGTTTTGCAAAACGAAGACTTCGAGGTCGTTGATGCAAAAACCGGCGAAGACCTGACGCGAAACATTCTGCTTCAGATCATTCTGGAAGAAGAGGCTGGTGGAGCGCCGATGTTTACCGCCGAGGTGCTTGCACAGATCATTCGGCTTTACGGCCATGCGATGCAGGGGATGCTGGGTAAATACCTTGAAAGCAACATCAAGGCGTTTTCCGAGATGCAGCTGAAGCTCAAGGAACAGGCGCGCGCCATGTACGGTGACGATGCACCGATGAATCAAGACCTGTGGACGCAATTTGTCAGTTTCCAGGGCCCGGCGATGAAAATCATGATGAGTACTTATGTTGATCAAAGTCAGAAAATGTTCCAGAAAATGCAGGAGGGTCTGCACGATCAATCTCGCAAGCTCCTGAGCGGCCTGCCATTTGTCACCCTGATCACGCCCGGCACAGACAAGGGCAAAGACAAAGACAAGGAAAGTGGCAAGTAGCATCAATGCGTAAATCAAGCAAAGCGGCGACTGCGCCAACCGTTGGTTTTGTCTCACTTGGCTGCCCCAAGGCCAGCGCCGATTCAGAGCAGATTCTGACCCGGTTGCGCGCCGAGGGGTATGAAGTTTCGAATACATACGCAGGTGCTGATCTGGTCGTGGTGAATACCTGCGGCTTCATTGATGCCGCGGTGGAAGAGTCGCTCGATACCATCGGCGAAGCACTGGCAGAGAATGGCAAGGTAATCGTTACCGGCTGTCTTGGCGCAAAAGGCGACATCGTTCAGCAAACACACCCACGTGTGCTGGCAGTTACCGGCCCACATGCCACACAGGAAGTCATGGAAGCGGTGCATGAGCATTTGCCGCCCTTGCATGACCCGTTTGTCGACCTGGTACCGCCGCAGGGCATCAGGCTGACCCCGCCACACTATGCCTACCTGAAGATATCGGAAGGTTGTAACCACCGTTGTACGTTCTGCATCATTCCGTCAATGCGTGGTGATCTGGTCAGTCGTCCGGTGGGCGACGTGTTGCGTGAGGCAGAACTGCTTGCCAATGCCGGGGTCAAGGAACTGCTGGTCATTTCGCAGGACACCAGCGCCTATGGCGTCGACGTCAAATATCGCACCGGCTTCTGGGGCGGCAGGCCAGTCAAGACAAAGTTGTACGACTTGTGCAAAGCGCTGGGCGAACTCGGGATCTGGGTCAGGCTGCACTATGTCTATCCCTATCCGAATGTTGACGACCTGATCCCGTTGATGAAAGAGCGCAAGATACTGCCCTATCTTGATGTGCCCTTTCAGCATGCCAACTCGCGCATTCTCAAACTGATGAAGCGTCCTGCCTCAGCCGAGAAAGTTCTGGACCGCATTGCGGAATGGCGTCGTGAAGTGCCGGACCTGACCATTCGCAGCACCTTCATCACTGGATTTCCGGGCGAAACGGACGCGGAGTTCGATGAACTGCTTGGCTTCCTGGATGCAGCCCAACTTGATCGCGTCGGTGCGTTTGCCTATTCGCCGGTCGAGGGCGCAACCGCCAACGATTTGCCCGATGCCGTACCCGACGAGGTTCGCGAACTGCGCCGAATGCATCTGATGCAGCATCAGGAAGACATCAGCACCCAGCGCCTTGAAGCGCGCATTGGGCGAAAGATCACTGTGCTGGTCGACGACATCGAGGAGGAGGGGGCCGTCGCCCGTTCCATGGGCGATGCTCCCGAAATCGATGGTCTTGTGTATATCACGGATGGAGAAAACCTCGAGATCGGGGAGTATGCCGAGGTCGAAGTCACTGACTGCGATGTCCACGACCTGTACGCCAAATTGACGACTTGAATGACCAACTTGCTTGCTTCATTGCGGGCCGCGATTGGTGACACCCATGTGCTCACTGATTCACAGGATACGGCGCCTTACCTGAGTGACTGGCGCGGTCGTTATCAGGGTATTGCGCTGTGCGTCGTGCTTCCCGGTACGACGGATGAAGTTGCCGCCGTCGTACGCCTCTGCGATAAGGCCAATGTGCCCATGGTTCCCCAGGGCGGCAATACCGGCCTGTGTGGTGGCAGCATCCCGGTGGGTGGTGAGGTAGTGATCAGCCTGAAACGGCTGAATCGGGTCAGGGAACTGGATGCAGCCAACTGCACGATTACCGTTGAGGCTGGCTGCTCACTGCATCAGGTACAGCAGGCCGCAGCAGCGGAAGGTTTGCTTTTCCCCCTTTCGATTGCGTCCGAGGGAACGGCAACCATCGGAGGCAACCTGTCGACCAATGCCGGCGGCGTGCAGGTACTGAGATACGGTAATACACGTGATCTGGCGCTCGGGCTTGAAGTTGTCCTCGCCGACGGCACGGTATGGAATGGATTGCGCGGGCTGCGCAAGGACAATACCGGATATGACCTCAAACATTTGTTCATCGGTGCGGAAGGCACGCTCGGTTTGGTCACCAGCGCAGTCATGAAACTCTTTCCCCGGCCACGCCAGCAGAGCACTGCCTGGGTGGGCGTTGAGTCGCCATTGGCAGCCGTAAATCTGCTGACCCATCTGAAAGGTGACTTTGGCGATCGTATTACTGCCTTCGAGTTGATCGGCGCGACCGCCCTCGACATGGTGATTCACCATATTCCCGGCTCACGCAAGCCTCTGCAGGCGATAGTCCCGTGGCAAGTGCTGGTCGAATTGTCCGACTCGGAGGAGGTGGGGTTGGACGAAGCTTTGCAGAACAGTCTTGCTAATACGGGTACTGCTATGGATTCTGTCATTGCACAATCCGAAGCTCAGCGCGCTGCACTCTGGCGTCTGCGCGAGAGCATTTCCGAAGCGCAGCGGATAGAAGGTTTCTCGATCAAGCACGATATATCAGTGCCGGTGTCGAAAATTGCCGAGTTCATAAGTACGGCAGATGCCGCCCTGGAAGCTGCTTTCCCGGGCGTGCGCATTGTCTGCTTCGGCCACGTTGGCGATGGAAACCTTCACTACAACCAGTCGCAGCCTGTAGCCGTGTCAAACAAGGATTTCATCGCGCGCAGCGACGAAGTCAACAAGATGGTTCATGACATTGTGCACTCCCTGAACGGCTCAATTTCTGCCGAGCACGGTCTCGGGCAACTCAAGCGGACGGAGATTCTGCGGTACAAGAGCGGCACTGAAATCGAGCTAATGCGCGCAGTCAAAAAGGCCCTTGATCCGAAGGGATTGATGAACCCGGGCAAGGTTGTTTAAAAAAACTGAAAGCATGCTTTACAGCGACCGGAGGGCTCCGTATAATGCGGCCTCTCTTGTGGGGGTATAGCTCAGCTGGGAGAGCGCTTGCATGGCATGCAAGAGGTCAGCGGTTCGATCCCGCTTACCTCCACCAAGGACGAAGTCCCTATCGTCTAGAGGCCTAGGACAACACCCTTTCACGGTGTGAACCGGGGTTCGAATCCCCGTGGGGACGCCAGTTTTAATGGCCGTCGAATGCGCTACGATGGTCAGGCAGCTCAGCGCGGAGTGGTAGTTCAGTTGGTTAGAATACCGGCCTGTCACGCCGGGGGTCGCGGGTTCGAGTCCCGTCCGCTCCGCCAACAATTAAGGGCCCTTCCTCGGAAGGGCCCTTTCTTATTTGGGGCCTCGGCCCGTTCCAGCATGATTTTGACTTCCATGTTTGAGAAGTCGTCGACAAAAATCCGGAATAGGCGCTCTACGGCGGTGGCCATTGCGTTTGGCTACATGTAGCGCGAACTCGCACATTCTGTGGCCCGTTGCGGTCTTGCCCCATGGCGAGGTCTGCTACACAATGAGTCCATCCAACCAATAACAAAGGAGGTGGTCAATGAAGTGCCCTGCAGATTTCGACTTCATCGATCCGGCGGTGCAAAGCGACCCGATGGAATTTCTGGCGACGCTCAGGCATCAGGCACCCGTCTACAGGGAGCCCAGAACCGGTGCTTACATGGTGACCCGGGGCAAGGACATTCGTTACGTTGCCGAGCATCACGAAATATTCACCAGCTACATTGATCCCTCAGTGTTCCTGGTTTGCCAGGGCCTTTCGCTGGAAGAAAAAGATCCGGAAGTGGCCGCGATTTTCAAGAAAAAGGCTCGCCTGATTCCGCATACGCTGCTGTTGACCGACCCACCAATTCACATGCGTTATCGGCGGCTGGCGCTTGAGGCCTTGTCGCCCAAGGCAGTAAAGGCGCTCGTTCCATTGATTGAACAGCAGGTGGAACGATTCATCGCCCAGTTCGACTCGGGGAAAAGCATCGATTTCGTCGCCGAGTTTTGTGAACGTCTGCCTCTGTCCATCATCATTCAGTTCATCGGGGCGCCCGACAGCGACTTTGAGTTGATTAACCGATGGGCACATCAGTTCTTCAGTACCGAGATGGGACAAAAGTCGCGCGAGGAATATCTGAAGACGGTCGACATGATGTGTGACATGTTCAATTATGTTGAACGACGCATCGAGGCAGTACAAGAGCAGCGCGATGGAACTTTGCTTGACGACCTGATGCATGCGCATCTGGCGACAGGAGATGAGCCATTGACGATCGAGGAGCTGATTTCGATATTCCACGTGTTTCTGGTGGCCGGGCATGACACGACGCGCCAGACGCTGGCAAGCGGCATGCGCATTTTGGCAACGAAGCCGGAGCTGTTTTCGCAGTTGCAGCAGCACCCGGAACATGTCGGGTCGTTCATCGAGGAAACGATCCGCATGTTCTCTCCGGCGGTGATGACACCGCGTGTGGCTGCCGTGGATACGGAGATCGATGGCGTTTCAATCCCAAAAGGGGCAACCGTGTTCCTCTGCTGGGGATCGGCCAATCGAGACGAGGCATTCTTCAACGAGCCTGATCAGTTTCGCTGTCCCAACGAATCGGGAAAGGAACATTTCGGCTTTGGCTACGGGCAGCACTTCTGTGTCGGCAACCGACTGGCGCGCACCACACTGAGCATCGCCTTCGCTGCGTTCGCCAATCGCTACGGCAGCATCAGCCTGATGGTTCCGGAAAGCGAACTACAGTACGAGCCGGCCATCAACCTGCGTGCCCTTGTCAGCCTGCCGATTGCGTGTGTACGCAAGGCCATTTGACGCGGCCAGAAAACGCCAGGCCAACAACGCGGCATGAGTGACGCATTCGATTACGTTGTCGTCGGCGGTGGTTCGGCCGGCAGCGTGCTAGGCGGACGATTGAGCGAGGATTCGGGAGTGTCAGTCTGCCTGCTTGAATCAGGCGGAAGTGGCAACGGCCAGCTGGTCAATGTGCCGATGGGGATTGCGGCGATGTTGCCGACCTCGATCAACAACTGGGCATTCGACACCGTTCCCCAGGCAGGACTGAACGGGCGCAAGGGTTACCAGCCCCGAGGCAGGGGACTTGGTGGTTCGTCAGCCATCAACGCCATGATCTATACGCGGGGGCATCCGAGCGACTACGACCAGTGGGCTGCACTGGGCAACACCGGTTGGTCCTTCCCCGAGGTATTGCCCTATTTCCTTCGTAGTGAACACAACGTACGGTTTGAGCGATCCGAGCACGATCAGAATGAATGGCATGGTCGCGGCGGGCCATTGTGGGTGAGCGACCTCCGCAGTGACAGTCCATTTCACCAACGATATCTCGATGCCGCGCAGCAGGCGGGCTTCCTGCTCAATGATGACTTCAACGGCGCGACACAAGAGGGATTGGGCCTCTACCAAGTCACGCAGAAAAACGGCGAGCGCTGGAGCGCGGCACGTGCCTACCTGCTGCCCCATGTCGGGTGTCGGCCGAATCTGTCCGTGTTGACACGTGCGCACGTCAGGCGCGTGATATTCGACGGCAGGCGTGCGATAGGCGTGGAAGTGGAGCAGGGCGGGCATCGCCGTGTCATCACTGCACGCATCGAGGTGGTACTCGCTGCAGGTGCATTCCAGTCGCCGCACCTGCTGATGCTTTCTGGCATTGGCAATGGCGAGGCGCTGTCGCGCTTGCAGATTCCGGTCGTTCATCACCTGCCAGGGGTGGGAGCCAATTTGCAGGACCACCCCGATTTTGTCTTCATGTACCAGACCCTTGGAGTCGACACGCTCGGCATATCGGTGCGGGGTGGCCTTCGTTTGCTGCATGAAGCCTGGCGCTACGCTCGCCAGCGCCGCGGAATGCTGACATCCAATGGTGCCGAGGCCGGTGGCTTCCTGAAGTCTCGTCCCGAGTTGGAAGCGCCCGATCTGCAACTGCACTTTGTCACTGCCCTGATTGATGACCACGCGCGCAAGCTGCATCTCGGTCACGGCATTTCCTGCCATGTTTGCCTGCTGCGGCCGCGCAGCCGTGGGTCGGTTCGACTGCAGAGTACCGATAGCCGAATGTCACCGCTGATCGATCCTGCCTTTTTTCAGCATCCCGACGACCTTGACGACATGGTCGCCGGATTCAGGCTCACGCGCCGCCTGTTGCAAGCACCGGCACTGGCCGAGCGATTCACGCGCGATCTGGTCGCGGAGGGCGTCGAGACGGATGACGAGATACGCGAGTTGCTGCGAAATCGCTGTGACACCGTCTATCACCCTGTTGGTACCTGCCGAATGGGGGTTGATGAGGGCGCCGTGGTCGATCCCGAGTTGCGGGTTCACGGTGTGCAGGGCTTGCGCGTGGTTGATGCGTCGGTAATGCCAACGCTGATTGGCGGCAACACCAATGCACCGACGATCATGATCGCTGAAAAAGCCGTGGATATGATGCGCGGCAGATGTCGGATGTAATCGCCGCCGTGCGGGATTAACGGCTCATGATCTGGGCCACGCCATACATCAGTCCTGCAGTGCAAAGGGCGCTGGTACTCAGCAATGCATAAGCCGCAAGGCGCAACTTCGTCAGCCGAGCCTTGAATTCTGCACGGTCATTGACGCTGGGAAAGGGTACGTCGGGGAGCGGGACATCAAGGAAACGGCACAAAGGCTCCCACCCCTGATCGGCCGAAAAAACCAGCAGGCGCTCAGCCGGTACCGCAGCTTTTACTTCCTCCACATGACGATGGTAGTGCGCGATGGCCAGTTCGCGACTGCTCATCGTGCCCTGATGCGACCGTTGCCACACGAGCTCGTGGCACATTCGGCCATGCTTGCGTGCGAACGGTACGATCAATGCCAGCAGCTTGAACTGCCATGCGGCTTCCGTGAAGTAGATGGTTTCCATGGTGCTCCGATACCAGGCGTCGGCACCGCCGGGGTGTACCGTCAGCAGGACCTTGGCATCAGGACAGGCAACCATCAGCTCGCGCCAGACGCAGCTGGCCGGGTTATCCAGTGTTGCCGTATAGTTTGAAAACACCTGTTCCCAATCGTGTTGCGAACCGGCCGGGCTGTCGGCAACCTGGCACCAGAAGTCCAGATGCGATTTGTTGGCCTTGTTCTCCAGCACCTCCAGCATGTGATAGCAAGGGAAGCCCAATTGTCTGAGGGCGACATAGCATGAGTTGGTACCGGTGCGCCCGAAGCCGGCGCCAATGATCTTGATGGCCATGTTTCCTAGGCGCTCTTTGCAGTGACGGAATAACTCAGTAAAGAAGTTTCAGTCCGCCGTAAGCCAGGCCGGCACATGCAGCGACCCCCAGCCCGATTACCGTGTAGGCAGCTGCACGCATCATGACGAGGCGTTTCTTGAAGTCGGCTCGATCGTTGACGTTGGGAAAGGGCGCGTCGGGTATCGGTACGCCGAGAAATTCGCAAAGCGGTTTCCAGCCGTCCTTGGCCGAAAATATCAGCAGGCGATCTGCCGGCACGGCGGCCTTTACATCCTCGATATGTTGCTTGTAAAGGGCAATCGCCTTGGCGCGATCGTGCATCGTGCCCTGATGTGATCGGCCCCAGATGAGCGTGCGTCCCATTTCTCCCATCTTGCGCGCCGTTGGTACCACCAGTTCGAGCACTCGGAACTGCCAGGAAATCTCGGTGAAATAGATGGTCTCCATGGTGCTTTGGTACCAGGCATCTGGCCCGGCCGGATGCAGGGTGAGCAGCACCTTGGCATCGGGATACGCGACCATCAACTCTCGCCAGACGCAGCAGGCAGGGTTGTCCACGGTAGCCGTATAACGCAAAAACACCTGTTCCCAATCATGCTGGACACCGGCGGGGCTGTTGCCCACTTGACGCCAGAACTCCATATGCGTTCTGTTGGCCTTGTTCTCCAGCACTTCCAGCATGTGATAGCAGGGAAAGCCCAACTGATTTAGCGCCGTACAGACTGAATTGGTGCTGGTTCTGCCATAACCCGCACCAATGATCTTCAAGCTCATGCCTCTGTCTCCTCGTGTTTTTCAGTTTTTTCCGGGTCTATGCCAAAAAAACGCAATAGTCGATCGGGTAGCCAATCCAGATGCCCCGGCAGTCTGCCACCGACGAAGCCGACATGGCCACCCTGCGACAAAAATTCCCGATGGACGCTTTGCGATACCTCATCCGGACCTGGCAGGGCATACGCAGGCAGAAACGGATCATTCCGAGCATTGAGCAGGAGTGTCGGGACTTCAATGCTGCGCAGGAATGGCTTCGCCGACGATCGCTGCCAATAATCCCCGGCATCGCGAAACCCATGCAACCTTGCTGTCACTGCATCGTCAAACTGATAGAGGTTGTTGGCAGCCAACATGCGCCGACCTTCGAAGATGCCGGGAAATCGAGACAGTTTCATCGCCGCTTTGCGCTTGAGCGTCCGGAGGAAGTGCCTCGTGTAGACCTTATTGACGCCAACATCGAGATGATGCCCGCAGATGGCCAGGTCAAGTGGCGCACAAACAGAGGCAGCAAGGTTGATGACTTCTATTGCTTTTGCCCCCTGTTCTCCCAACCATTTGAGCAAGGCATTGCCGCCGAGCGATACGCCCACCACGCATATCTTGCGTTCGGGAAACTGCTTACGCAAGCGCTGTAATACCCAGTCAATCTCGCTAGAGTCGCCAGAATGGTATGCCCGCGGCAGACGATTGAGCTCTCCCGAGCAACCGCGAAAATGAATCACGACGCCCGATCTTCCGGCATTTTTCACGCTTGACATCAAGGAGGTGGCGTAATGGCTGGCAGAGCTTCCCTCCAGCCCGTGGAAAAGCACGATCAGTTCGGATTGTCCTGAAGAGTCGATCCAGTCAACATCGATGAAATCGCCATCGGGCGTATCCCATCTTTCGCGCCGATAGGGTGGCAGGGCAGTCTTGATCAGCAGCGGGTAGATCGTTTGCGCATGGCTGCCCGGAAGCCAGAACGGCGCGACATAGGGTTTATTGCTCGGCATGGATCTGCTCAATCGGGCGTCAACACGATCTTGCCGGTTGCCTCGCGACGGCTCAGCAGAAGAAATGCTTTTGATGCATCGGCAAATGAATAGCGTGCAGAGATGCAGGGGCGAAACCTGCCGGCAAGGTAATACGCCATCAGCTCGCGCAGGTTTTCCATATAACGTTGAGGTTCCCGCTCAACAAAACTCCCATAGAAAACGCCGACGATTTCGGCGCCTTTCAGCAAGGGCAGATTCAGCGGAATGCTGGGTATGCCGGCGGGAAACCCGACCACCAGAAACCTGCCGCGCCAAGCAATTGCTCGAAATGCAGCCTCTGCATAAAGCCCGCCAACAGGGTCGTAGACGACATCTATCCCCGACGTACCGGCCACCTTTTTGAAGCGCTGGCTGAGCGTCTTGATGTCCTCGACAGACATGCCGGCGGGGTACGCCAAGCCGATGTCGGCGCCGCGCTGCAATGCCAGGTCGACTTTCTGCTGGCTGGATGCCGCAGCGATGACCCGTGCCCCCATCAGTTTTCCCAGCTCCACGGCAGCAAGCCCGACGCCACCTGCAGCACCCAGCACCAGCAAGGTGTCGCCCTCCGCGAGTCGGGCCCGCTGCTTGAGCGCGTGGTATGACGTGCCATGGGTCGTGACGAAGGCAGCCGCGTCGTCAAAGGGAATGCCGGGAGGAAGCGCAACGCATTTCTCGGCGCGTGCGGTGGCGTACTCCGCCATGCCGCCGAAGTCCATCATGGCGCTGACCCGGTCGCCCGCCGCGAAGCCATTTGCGCCCTTGCCGATCTTGACGACTTCACCCGCGACTTCAATCCCGGGAACAAAGGGCCGTGGCGGGTCGACCTGGTATTTGCCTTCCACCATCAGCAGGTCGGGATAATTGAGGCCGCAGGCGTGTACCCGGATCAGCAATTGTCCGTCGCCGGCTTCCGGCATCGGCAATTGGCCATACCGCAGGGTTTCGGGACCGCCTGTGGAATCACTGATGACGGCTTTCATGCTGAAACTCCTGCTTACAAGATTGGCAGCCATATTTCATGGAAAGGCGAGGGTGATCCGTTACACTAGCGACCGAGACTGAAGGTAACACGATCAACAAGTCAAATCGATCGGCAGTGCCAGTGTTTGCCGCCGCTGGAACAGATACAAAAAAGCCGCAAAACCTGACGGTTATGCGGCCTTGATGTTACTGACAATGTCTTTCAAGTGGTGCCCAGGAAGGGACTCGAACCCCCACGGAGTTACCCGCTAGTACCTGAAACTAGTGCGTCTACCAATTCCGCCACCTGGGCAACAGGTGCTTCAAAGAGCGGCGCATTCTAAAGGAAAACCCTGAATTGTCAAACAAGAAACCCATCTCGCAACGAAGCAGGACCCGTCGAGCCGATCCCTGGCTGGAGCGAGAAAAGGGCAAATATGAACACCCCCTCCCGAGCCGGGAATACACGCTGGAAATCTTTGCCGACCAGGGCGTCCCTCTCGCATTCGAAGAAATTTGCCGTCTGCTCGACATAGAAGCGCACGAAGAAGAGGGCTTTCAGCGGCGCCTTGGTGCCATGGCCCGCGATGGCCAGCTTATGCAGGACCGTCGCGACAACTGGTTGATTCCGGACAAGGCCAGTCTTGTAACTGGGCGCATCCAGGGCCATGCCGATGGTTTCGGCTTTCTGGTGCCGGAAGATGGCGGCGAAGATTTGTTCCTCTCCGCACATGAAATGGAAAAGGTGCTGCATGGCGATCGCGCCATCGCACGCATTGCCGGCATGGATCGAAAAGGTCGCCGCGAGGGCAAGATCGTCGAAGTAACCGAACGCGCCAATACGCGCGTCGTCGGGCGCGTCTATTGCGAACATGGCGTCTGGTTCGTGGTCGCGGAGAATCGCCGAATCAGTCAGGACATATTGCTGGCACCAGTCTCAAAGGACAAGAAGGCGCCTGCCTTGAAGTCCGGACAGGTGGTGGTCGTCGAAATCATCGAGCAGCCGTCGAAGCATGCGCAGGCGATCGGGCAGGTGGTCGAGGTGCTGGGCAATTACGCGGATCCCGGCATGGAAATCGAGATTGCGCTGCGCAAGCACGATCTTCCATTCGAGTTCTCGAAGGAGTCCATTGCCCAGACCAAGAAACTGCCTGATGAAGTACGCAAAAGCGATTGGAAGGGGCGCGAGGACATCACGCATCTTCCATTGGTCACCATTGACGGCGAGACCGCGCGCGACTTCGATGATGCCGTCTATTGCGAGCGTCAGGGTAAGGGCTTCCGGCTGATTGTTGCGATTGCCGACGTTTCGCATTACGTGACGCCCGGGTCGGCGCTGGACAAGGATGCGTATGAGCGTGGCACCTCGGTGTATTTTCCCAGGCGAGTGATCCCCATGCTGCCGGAAAAACTTTCCAACGGCCTGTGTTCCATCAACCCGAATGTGGAACGGCTGTGCATGGTCTGCGACATGGCCATCAGCGGGCAGGGCGAGATCAAGCAATACCGCTTTTATCCTGCCGTGATGTTTTCGCATGCGCGCCTGACCTATACCGAAGTCGCCAATGCGCTTTATGAAGGCGACAAGGATACGCGCAAGAAGTTGGCCACACTGCTGCCGCATCTGGAAAACCTCGATGCCCTGTTCCGGGTGCTGCTAAAAGCCCGGGACAAGCGAGGCGCCATCGATTTCGATACGGCCGAAACGCGCATGGTGTTCGACGACCACGGCAAGATTCTCAAGATCGAAGCCTACGAACGCAATGATGCCCATCGCCTGATCGAGGAATGCATGCTGGCAGCCAACGTCTGCGCATCGGCCTACCTTACGGAGCAGGAGCAGCACGTGCTTTACCGCGTGCATCCCCAACCAAAGGAAGAAAAGGTCACCAAGCTGCGCGAGTTCCTGGCGACTTTTGGCTTGCAGCTTGGCGGTGGCGACACTCCCCATGCCAAGGACTACTCCAAGCTGCTCGATAAACTTACTGGTCGCCCCGACAAGCTGCTGCTGCAGACTGTAATGCTTCGATCATTGCAGCAGGCCGTCTACAGCCCGGACAATGTTGGTCATTTCGGCCTGGCATACGACAGCTACACCCATTTCACGTCGCCGATCCGGCGCTATCCCGATCTGCTGGTGCATCGTGCAATCAAGGCGGCGGTCAACGGCAGCAAATATGAGCCGGGAAGTTGGGATGAAATTGGTGCGCACTGCTCGGCTACCGAGCGGCGCGCCGACGAAGCCACGCGTGATGTCGAGGCATGGCTCAAGTGCTATTACATGCAGGACCGCGTCGGCGAGATATTCAGCGGCAGCGTTTCGTCGGTCGTGCCCTTTGGCATCTTTGTTGCGCTGGACGCTGTCTATATTGAAGGACTGGTACATGTGTCCGAACTGGGCCGCGACTACTTCACGTTCGATGAAGCCAATCACCAGATGATCGGGTCGCGTACTGCAGTGCGCTATCGCCTGGCCGATCGCATCAAGGTGCAATTGGTCCGGGTTGACATGAACAGCAACAAGATAGATTTCAGGCTAGCGCCGGACGACGTCGTTTCGGCGAAATAAGAAGCAATCGAACGATCAGCTTCTAACCCGGTTCGTGGCTTCAAACCTGGCTGCATCATTTTGCGCATGTTACAGCGATGACGCGTTCAGCTCGGCCTCAATGTTCTCGAACCGGTTCAGGGACAGGCCGACGTGATCTAGGCAGGCTTGTCCATGTTTTTCCCACTCAAGATCATGGCTTGCGCGCCGGTTGCTGTTGTTTATTCGTTCATGGAAGCACTTGACCATTGCAGGTCTGCTCGATTTGACCTGATACTGATGGACTGCCAGATGCCGGTCATGGATGGCTTCGACGCTACGCGGGAACTGCGGCGACGCAATTGCGATCTACCGATCGTTGCCATGACTGCGAACGCCGTGGTTGGCGACCGCGAGACCTGTATTGCGGCAGGGATGAATGACTACATCGCCAAGCCCGTAGCCATTGCTTCACTTTTGTCCATTCTTGGAAAGTGGCTGACTCCCTCGTTGTCTGCGCACGGCGATGGTATTCCTGAAGCGACCGCGGTGGTCTTGAGCAAAAACGCCTCGGCATTGTCACCCGACCTCGCCGTCTTCGATAGAGCAGGCTGTCTGCGACGTCTGGGAGGAGATGAAGCGCTTCTCAAAATCCTTTTGTTGCAGGCACAGGTTGATTTCCCAAAAACACTGCAGATGCTGGTTGAGGCATCGATGGCCCGGCACGCACTGAACATCGCGCTCCATGCCCACACAATCAAGGGAATCGCCGTGAGCGTAGGGGCTCTAAGGATTGCGCATCATGCTGAGAAAATCGAGAAAGAGGCAAAAGCAGAACAATTCGAACCGATACCCGCAGCCATTGCCGGCCTGAAAAAGGAAATTCCAAGGTTTGAACACGAAGTAATGACTGCTGTTGCCTGAAGGCGATCGCGTCCAGTCGACGTTCTGACTTTTGACCGGGACTGGTCCATCCCGGGTGCATAAGTCAACGATGTCAGTGAATGGCGGCCATGTCCCGGGTGATAAACTCGACCAGCACTGACAGATATCGAGACCATCTCTCGCCGGGTTAACGCAACGCCATGTCCGACACCAGAATCATCCACGGCTTTCATGCCGTCATCGCCAAGCTGCGGCATGACCCGGAAGGGGTCGAAGAGTTGTATGTGGATGCCACCAGGCAGGACGCGCGCATGCGTGATCTGTTGCGCCAGGCCGGCGTGCATGGCGTCAGAGTGCTGCCGGTTGACGGCAAGCGCCTTGATGGACTCGCCGCCAACCCGCGTCATCAGGGCGTTGCGGCCAAGGTGAGCGCACGACAAAAGTATGTGTCGATTGACGACGTACTCGACACGATTTCCGAACCCGCGTTGCTGCTGGTGCTGGATGGCATTCAGGACCCGCACAACCTCGGCGCCTGCCTGAGGGTGGCCGATGCGGTAGGCGCACATGCGGTCATCGCTCCCAAGGACAAGGCGGTCGGCCTCAATGCGACGGCCATCAAGGTGGCCAGTGGCGCCGCGGACACGGTGCCTTATATCACGGTCACAAACCTGTCACGCAGTCTTCGCGATCTGCAGGAACGCGACATCTGGACCATTGGTGCCGATGGTGAGGCGGACAAGTCGATTTATGAAATCGACCAGCGCTGTGCGGTAGCCTGGGTGCTGGGGGCAGAGGGCAGCGGGCTCCGGCGGTTGACGCGTGAAACCTGTGACCAGATCGCGTCGATACCGATGCAGGGTAGTGTCGAGAGCCTCAAC
The DNA here is from genome assembly GCA_947478755.1 of Betaproteobacteria bacterium. Lineage (GTDB taxonomy): Bacteria > Pseudomonadota > Gammaproteobacteria > Burkholderiales > Rhodocyclaceae > Georgfuchsia. The sequence goes on from CANJXH010000050.1 coordinate 16,135, forward strand.
GTGTCTGTCGCAAGCGGTATTTGCCTGTTCGAGGCGCGACGGCAACGCCTGATGGCAAAGGTCTGAGCAAGCGGCTCGGCTATAATCCGGGCCTGCATTTTCGGCAGCTCCTCGTAGTTCAATGGATAGAACGAGTGCCTCCTAAGCGCTAGATCCAGGTTCGATTCCCGGCGAGGGGACCACAAAGGACTCTACAAAAGTCTTGAAACGTCTACAAATCCCGCTAACCACGGGATTTTTTGTTTGTGTGTCGTCTATTGCAATCTATTGTCGTCCGCTAATATCTGGGGTGTTGGCGCTGATGCGGATTTGACCCAAGGTGCTGATTTTTACTGCCCCAGCGCCGACCTCGGAAATACCAAGGCAGTCAATAATTGGAACAGCACGCATCTAGGTCAGCGATTTCGGCACACTGAGTGAAAACCGCAGCAGCGCCAATAGCAAACGCTTTCAAAGACCTCGCATATCGGTATCCAGTGATGATCCATTTATTGGGAATGTTGATTCGGATTGAATCGCCCCGGATTGAGCAGGCACCTTGAGCCTTGAACTTGAAGTAACCAGGGAGGTGTTATGAGCAACAAGCGATTTGCAGAAGACATCGGCAATCACCGAGCATTGATTGTCAAGCGAAAGTATGAATGCATCGGCTTTAAAATGCGCAACCTTTATGCAGTCACCACGGGAGCTGGTGACGTGCTGGCTTCTGCCGTGCAGGAGCTCCAGGTGTCGGGCTGGCGCAGCGAGGAACCCGATATCACTGTATATGATCGTGGCAGGAATCCGGCACTCGAATTAAGCCACCCGTTTCGCTGGTGGTTCAAGCGGCTTGAAGTCTGGACGCCGGAGGGGCATCTGCTTGGGACGCTACAGCAGCGCTTCTCCCTGCTCACCAATATCTTCGACGTGGAGGATGCGAAGGGGAGGGTGCTAATGACTGTCTCCGGATTGCATCAATTTTCGCTGAGTACGACTTTTCCCTTCATGAAAGGTGATCGGCTGATAGCGACCTTCACTGGAAGGGTACAGGGGCTGCTCCGCTCGATATCTTCCGAGGAGGTACAACATCGGGTGGAGTATCAAGACGGGCGGCTGACCGTGGAAGAGCGGCAACTAATCCTTGTCGCTGCGTTGTTTATAGACCGGCAGTATTTTGACAAAAGGGGCATTGATCAGTCCGGTACAGACTGATCCAGTTGCCGTGAGAGTTTAAGGGACACCCTTGAGAAACTCCAAAATCTGTCGTGATGACCCTTAGCCCTTAAAGATTCGACTCCTCGGCAGGGGATCGAGCCCGTCCCGTGTTATAATAGTCAAATATCGTGGTAAGTCTGTGGTACTTCCGTATCTTGGCTCCACGGA
>CANJXH010000051.1 GCA_947478755.1 Betaproteobacteria bacterium
AGAAGCCGCCTTATGCCAAAGAGGCAACTGGATCCTGGGCCGAGGCCGCTTTGCAGACCGAGGTGGTAAAGACCAACGGCGCCATCTATCAAGCCTCTCAAAGCCAGCCCCAATATGCTGGAATGGGTACGACCTTGGTCAGTGCCGTGTTTCACGACAATCGGATGGCGGTTGCTCACATTGGTGACTCCCGCATGTACCGATTGCGTGGCGAAGAATTCTCCCAGGTCACGAAGGACCATTCTCTGCTGCAGGAACAGATTGACAGCGGTTTGATTACCAAGGAACAGGCGAGAACTTCGCAAAACAAAAATCTGGTGACGCGGGCGCTTGGAATTGACTTGTTGGTAGACCCGGAAATTCACGAATATGCAGTGTTGCCTGGTGACCTTTACCTGCTATGTTCTGATGGACTGAATGACATGGTGCCCGATGACGAGATAGCCATGTCCCTGCAAATGCTGTCGGCAAATCTGGAACTCTGTGCGATGCAACTTGTGCAGATGGCCAATGACAATGGCGGGCGTGATAATGTTTCTGTGATTCTCGTGAAAGTGCGTCAGTCTTACCCTGCGCCCACCAGTTGGTTTGCCAGGCTTCTGGCTTGGTTTAAGTGATACAGCATTAAGGACAACGAAGATGGCAAAGCTCATACTCAGCATGGACGGTCTTACGCTCAAGGAGATCCCGCTCAACAAGGAGCGGATGACGATCGGGCGAAAGCCGCACAACGATATCCAGATCGACAATCTGGCAATATCCGGCGAGCACGCAGTCGTGGTGTCAATACTCAATGACTGTTTTCTGGAAGACCTTGGGAGTACCAACGGGACTTTCGTCAACGGACAAAATGTAAAAAAGCATTTTCTTCAAAACAATGATGTCATCGAGCTTGGCAAGTACAAACTCAAATTCATGGCAGAAGTGGTTCAAGCGCCAGTAGCCGGTGGTGATTTTGAAAAAACCATGGTTTTGCGCCCGGACATGATGCGCAAGACGGCTGAGCAAATGGCCAACAAGGGTTTTGGCGATACACAGGTTGGCATGAAAGCAGGCGCTTCGGACGGCGCGGCTCCTTCGGGCCCCCCGACAGTGAATTTTCAGGCGGCTCCGGCAGCGGCCAGCGCTTCAAAGCCGGCCGCATTGCCGTTGGGCGCCATTCAGGTGCTTAGTGGAACAAATAGTGGCAGGGAGATGGAATTGACAAAAACCCTCACTACGCTGGGCAAGCCTGGTGTCCAGGTCGCTGTCATAGCCCGGCGCCCGCAAGGGTATTTCATCACTCATGTTGAAGGTGCCCAGTTTCCCGTTGTCAATGGGAAAACACTGGATGCACAAGCATCGCCTCTTGGTGATCACGATATTATTGAATTGGCGGGCGTAAAAATGGAGTTTTTCCTCAAGGGTTGATTTTGCCCGCAACAGCGTAGAAACAATGAGCCGACAGGGGGCCGTGTGAAGCAGCATTTAATCCGATATCTGCTGGGCCTTGTGCTTCTGTTGGTACTGCTTGGGCACTCGGCACGTTTCTATCAAATTCCCCTGATAGCAAGACTTGATGCAATCATTTACGACACCAAAGTGGTGTTGTCGATGCCGCAAAAGGTCGATGAGAGAATTGTCATTCTCGACATTGACGAGAAGTCACTCGCCGAAATAGGTCGCTGGCCTTGGGGGCGTGACAAGCTGGCCGCCATGGTCAACAACCTGTTTGACAAATACCATGTCGCCGTCCTCGGGTTCGATGCCGTCTTTGCCGAGCGGGATGATACGTCAGGCCTCCTGAGCCTTGAGTCCCTGGCGCACAGGCAACTGAAAGAAAGTGCTGCATTCCAGTCTGCCCTGAGTGAGCTGAGACCCCAGCTCGATTTTGACGCGCAATTTGCTGCCTCGCTCAAAGGGCGCAAGGTAGCCTTGGGATATTTCATGAGCTCGGAGGATCAGAATGCGCTGGGGCTTTTGCCGCCCCCTGTGCTTCCAGCGGGCACGTTCAACGGCCGGCGAATCGAGTTTCACAGCTATACCGGATTTGGGGCCAATCTGGAACAGTTGCAGCAATCTGCCCCCAGCGGCGGTTTCTTCAACATGGTGCCGGATGGCGACGGGTCGACGCGTCGGGTGCCTATGCTGGTTGAATACAAGGGCGCATATTACGAGTCCCTTTCGTTGGCGATGATGAGGCTTCTGTTAGGTGATCCGAAAGTAGTACCGGGTTTTCCCACGAAGGCAGGAGGCAAGGAATACACGGCGATGGAATGGATTGACCTGCCGTTCGACAGCGGATCACCATTGCGCATTCCGGTTGATGAAAGTGTTTCGAGTCTGGTGCCGTTTCGCGGTTATCAGGGAAGCTTCAGATATATCCCCGCAGCGGACGTCATTGCTGGCCGCACCAAGGTTGAGGAACTGCAAAACAAGATTGTCATTCTTGGCACGACGGCCGCAGGTTTGAAGGACTTGCGAGTGACACCGGTTGGGAATATCTATCCGGGGGTTGAAGTGCATGCCAATTTGCTGGCGGGCATGCTTGATAACGTAATAAAGTTCCGGCCTTCCTATGTAATGGGCGCCGATGTCGTAATCATGCTGCTGGCTGGCGGAGTGATGGTTTTTCTACTGCCTTTGCTTTCCGCCGCCAGAGCGTCAGTGGCGTCCGTTATCGTCTTGTTGTTTCTGCTTTCCGTCAATTTTGCATTTTGGCAAGTGAGCAATCTGGTTTTGCCGCTGGCAAACAGTCTGACACTGGTGTTTTTGCTTTACGCGATCAATATGTCTTGGGGATATTTTGTTGAGTCCCGCAGCAAGCGTCAGTTCACCGAATTGTTTGGGCAGTATGTTCCGCCTGAACTGGTCGATGAGATGGCCAAAAACCCCGAGGGCTACAGCATGGAGGGTCGCAAGGCAGAGCTCACCGTGCTCTTTTCAGACGTTCGTGGATTCACCACAATTTCCGAAGGCTTGGAACCAGACCAGCTAGCTACGTTGATGAATGAATATCTGGGCGCGATGACCGAGGTGGTTCGCGACAATCGCGGCACCTTGGACAAGTATATCGGTGACGCCATCATGGCTTTTTGGGGCGCTCCGGTACAAGATGCCGATCACGCCAAGCATGCGGTCCTGACTGCGCTCGAGATGCAAAAGGCCTTGCTTGAGTTGAACAAGACATTGGTCCAGCGGGGTTGGCCTGACCTGAAAATCGGGGTTGGGGTGAATACGGGACAAATGACAGTGGGCGACATGGGTTCGCCGGTACGCAAGGCCTACACGGTCATGGGCGATGCCGTAAATCTTGGTTCCAGACTCGAAAGCATAACTAAGCAGTACGGCGTTGGCATCATTGTCGGAGAAGAAACCCGCGAGATCTTGAAAACGGAATTTGTGTTCCGTGAGCTTGATCGAGTGAAAGTAAAGGGCAAAGACGAGGCGGTAGGGATATATGAGCCGCTAGGCTTGGACGGTGAACCCAGCAAGGCGGAACTGGATGAGCTCAAGCAATGGTCACAGTTTTTGCGCACTTATCGGGCGCAGGATTGGGATATGGCGGAAGTCGCCCTTGTGAACCTCGCCAGAGCAAACCCGCGTTACTTGTATGAGGAAGTCTACGCCAAGCGAATAGCCCATTACCGCAAAGAGCCGCCTGGAGCAGGGTGGGATGGCTCATGGAAATTCGATACAAAATGATTTTCCAATACTCATTTCGGCTTATTGGGCGGAGCTCTGCCCGGCAATGTCAAGGACCGCGGCCATGAAAGTACGCATTCTGGGCTGTAGCGGTGGCATCGGCGGAAGACATCTGCGGACGACCTCAATGATCGTCGATCATGACATCCTGATAGATGCCGGCACCGGCGTTGCCGATTTGCCGATCGCCGATTTGGCTCAGATCGATCACGTTTTCATTACGCATTCGCATCTTGATCACATCGCCTGTCTTCCGTTCATTGTCGACACAGTCGGGGAAATGCGCAATCGCCCATTGACGGTGTACGCTACAGCTGAAGTTACCGAGATTTTGCGAGCACATGTATTCAATTGGGCCGTCTGGCCTGATTTCAGCGAAATTCCTGATGCCCAGAACCCATTCATGCGCTTCAAGGTGATCAAACTGAAGCAGCCAACAAAAATAGGAGGTCGGACGATCACTGCTCTCCCTGCCAATCACACAGTTCCGGCCGTTGGTTATTCCATCAGATCTGAAAATGGAACACTGGTGTTCACGGGTGATAACACCAGCTGTCCGGAATTGTGGGCTGAGTTGAATGGCATTCGTGATCTTCGTTACTTGATCATCGAGTGCGCATTTTCAAATCGTGAACGCCGATTAGCGGAAATGTCAAAACACTTGTGTCCATCTTTGCTGGCGGAAGAATTGGCTCACATGCAGCGGGATGCGGAAATCTTTATCACCCACCTCAAGCCTGGTCAGATAGAACTGACGATGCTTGAAGTGGAAGACAGCATTGGCGACTTGAGGCCGAGGATGCTGCAAAACAATCAGGTGTTTGATCTGTGAGCCAGCACGGTACATTTGACCTTGTTGCGGCATTGGGCCGATTGGCACCGATAGCTTCCCTGTCCCTTGAAAGGCGGGAAGAGATTGCCAATCTGGCAACGCTGGAAAAGTTCAGCCCTGAAAATGGCGATATCGACCGGACAAAATGGAGCGGTAAAGTTGTTTACCTGTTATCGGGAGAAATAAAGCTGGATTTTGCTGGAGGAAGGTTTGATGTCATGGTGGGTGGGGCAGATATTGCGGCAAACCCATTGCCGTCAAACGACAAGCTTCTCCACGCATGCAAGCCGATAACGGAAGTCGAGGTGCTTCAGTTTGACGAAAAAACGCTGGATATGGTGCTGGCTTGGGATCAGATCAGCGTGAGGTCAAATGCCACGAACGCCACCGATGGCCTTGATTCGGCAATAAAGCCAGGCATGTTCTCCATACGAAGTCTTGCCAGTGGGGCATTTGCGTCCTTGCCGGCTGCCAACATGTCGCTGCTGCTTGATCGACTTGTGACCTTGGTCGTAAAGCGTGGTGAGGTCGTCGTCCGTCAAGGAGATCCCGGTGATTACTATTATCTGATCGACAGCGGTCGCAGCATCGTAACGCGGCAGGTTGGGGGTGTCGAAATGGAAATTGCGGACTTAAAACCTGGGGACGTGTTTGGCGAAGAGGCTCTACTGGCCAATGCCTTGCGAAATGCGACGGTAACCATGAAAACAGATGGGGTACTGTTGCAGTTGTCGAAAAATGACTTTTTTGAACTGCTCAGTGAGCCATTGTTGCAAAGGCTTGACTGGCAGGAGGCGAAGCGCCGCGTTTCAAGCGGAGCACAATGGATTGATGTACGCTATCCGGCAGAATTTGTGCACGATGGGCTGCCAGACGCCATCAATATCCCCTTGAACGAAGTTCGTCGCTCAGTACCTCTGTTGGATGCAAAGCGTGAATATGTTACCTATTGTCAAAGCGGCAGAAGAAGCTCTGCCGCAGCGTTTATATTGTCACAGCGCGGCCTGCATGCGAGTGTGCTTGCCGGCGGCATGAATTCCCGCGCAGAACCGATTGTCGGAGGGGTGGTAGTCCAATGAGCGCAGTTCCCGTCTCAACGCAGGATCCAGTTGCGGCTACTGATGTCGGTAGCCGTCTTGCATTCTTCAAGAACCTGCAGACCGTCACTAACAAAATTCATGCGACGTCGAATATTGACGAGATCATGCTGGAGCTGTCGCAGGAGATTTGCAATCTCTTCAACGCCGATCGCCTGACGATCTACTCGCTGGGAGAAGACAAGGCATCGATTGTTTCAAAGATCAAGACCGGCCTGAACTCATTCAAGGATTTGCGGCTGCCAATCACCGATCAAAGCATGGCAGGCTATGCTGCGCTCTCGCGAAAGATCGTCAATGTCAGGGATGTGTACGATGAGGCCGAACTGAAGAGCATCCATCCCGGTTTGCGTTTTTTGCAGGAAGTCGACAAGCGTACGGGCTATCGCACCAAGCAGATGCTGGTTTCTCCCATTGTGGAATTGGGCAGTGGGGAGCTGCTTGGGGTTGTCCAGATCATCAACAACAAGGCGGGTTTCCCGTTTGCCCAGGCATCTGAGGAAGGCGTAAAAAGCCTTTGCGAAACACTGGCAATTGCGTTCGCCCAGCGCAGCAAGCCGGCGCAGATGGTGCGGTCGAAATATGACTACCTTGTTGCCGAGGCAGTGGTCACGGCGGAAGAGCTTGACGCAGCAAAGCGCTCAGCGCGAAAAGACGGCCGCAGCCTTGAAGAAATTCTTATAACAGACTTTCAGGTAGCCCTTCCGGCGCTGGGTGCGGCACTGGCAAAGTTTTTCAATGTTCCCTATGAGTCGTTCAAGGCGGATCGGATCAAGCCTGCGGAACTCTTGAAGAACCTGAAGAGAGACTATATTGAACAGAACAACTGGGTTCCGGTGGATGACACCTCGGAAGGAATTGTTGTTCTTTGCATAGACCCCGAGCAGGTGAAGGGCTCGCGCATTGTCAGCAATATTTTCCCGAGAAATCGGATTATCTATCGCGTGACGACGGGCAAGGAGTTCAAGGAAACACTGGACATTTTCTTTGGCGCACAGGGCCCTGAGCTTGATGGTACGTCGGTAGGAGACATGCTTTCCGGCATGGATGACGGTGAAAGTGAATCTGCCGAGGCCGGTGATGACGATGTATCTGCGGCAGCTGACAACGAACTGGTCAAGTTGGTCAATAAAATCATCATTGACGCCTATCAGCAGGGCGTGTCGGATATTCACGTGGAGCCGGGCCAGGGCAAGGACAAGACGCTTATCCGTTTCCGCAAGGATGGCGGCTTGGTCAAATATATCGAGATTCCCGCCAGTTATCGAAATGCCATTGCTGCCCGCATCAAGATCATGTGCGACCTTGATATTTCCGAAAAGCGGCGTCCGCAGGATGGAAAAATCAAGTTCAAGAAATTCGGACCGTTGGATATCGAGTTGCGGGTAGCGACCATTCCATCAGCAGGTGGTGTTGAAGATGTGGTGATGCGGATTTTGGCAGCGGGCGAGCCAATTCCTCTCGAGAAGCTTGGGGTACTGCCAAAAAATCTGGAAACGTTGAAGACAGTTGTCAGCAAGCCCTACGGTTTGTTTTTTGTATGCGGACCGACGGGTTCCGGCAAAACAACAACGCTCCATTCCGTACTGAAGTTTTTGAACACGCCCGACACCAAAATCTGGACCGCAGAAGACCCAGTCGAAATTACGCAAAAAGGCCTGCGTCAGGTCCAGATCAACAAAAAGGCGGGGATGGATTTTGCCGTCATCATGAAAGCTTTCCTCCGTGCGGATCCGGACATCATCATGGTGGGTGAAATGCGGGACAAGGAAACCACGTCGACCGGTATTGAGGCGTCACTGACTGGTCACTTGGTTTTTGCCACATTGCACACCAACAGCGCGCCCGAATCGGTGATCCGACTGCTGGATATGGGGATGGACCCGTTCAACTTTGCGGATGCGCTGCTGGGAATTCTGGCGCAACGTCTTGCCAAGCGCCTGTGCAAGTGCAAGGAAGCCTACAACCCGGATGCAGAGGAAATGAAGTTGTTCCTCACCGAGTATTGCTCTGAACTGATTCACACCGAGACCTTCAAGAAGGAAGGCAAGTCCGCTTACGAAAACGTCTACAAGCGTTTGGTGAAAGACTATGGACAGGACGGCAAGTTTGTTCTGTACCGTCCCAAGGGTTGTCCCGAGTGCGGGAATTCCGGTTACAAGGGGCGTCTGGGCCTGCACGAATTGATGGTTGGAACCGATGCGATCAAAAAGCTGATCCAGGAGCACGCACGCGTTGCCGAACTGTTTGCGCAGGCGCTCGATGATGGAATGCTGACACTCAAAATGGATGGCATGGAGAAAGTGCTTCAAGGCAATACCGATCTCAAGCAGGTACGCGCGGTCTGCATCAAATAGGCGCCATGAATTCGCAGGACGATCTGTTTCGCCGGCTCGAGCAACTCAACGATATCGGGGCAGCACTATCCAAAGAGCGCGACATCAACCGGTTGCTCGAAAACATTCTGGTTGCGGCGAAAACAATTACACACGCAGACGGCGGCACCTTGTACCTCCTTACCGATGACCGCCAGCATCTGCGTTTTGAAATCATGCGCACCGATTCGCTCAACATCCTGTTGGGCGGTACAACCGGCAACAAGATATCATTCCCCGAAGTTCCGCTGCTCAATGAACGGGGCGAACCCAACAATTCAATGATTGCGGCTTATGCTGCAATTAATGACAGCACGGTCAGCATAACGGACGCGTACACCGAGGCAGGGTTCGATTTTTCCGGGACGCGAAAGTTTGATGAAACGACCGGCTATCGGTCTACCTCATTCCTTACCGTACCGATGAAGAATCACGAAGGCGAAGTCATTGGCGTCCTGCAGCTGATCAATGCCATCGATTCCACGTCCGGCAAGGTTTGTGCATTTTCCAATGCCGATCGGCAACTGGCCGAGTCGCTTGCCTCACAGGCGGCGATTGCCCTCACCAATCGATTGTTGATCACCCAGCTTGAACAATTGTTCGAGTCGTTCATCGGCCTGATCAACTTGGCCATTGACGAAAAGTCACCCTACACGGGAGGGCATTGCGAAAGGGTACCCGTGCTCACCATGATGCTGGCAGAGGCGGCGAGTGCCGCAGATACCGGCCCGCTGGCAAATTTCCGGATGTCCGACAAGGACCGCTACGAGTTGAAAATTGCAGGGCTTCTGCATGATTGCGGAAAGGTCACAACGCCTGTCCATGTCGTAGACAAAGCCACCAAGTTGCAGACCATCTTCGATCGCATACACCTGATTGATACACGGTTTGAGGTTCTCAAACGAGATGCTGAAATCGATGCACTACGGCGAAAGCTGGCGATAAACTTACTGCATGATGCCGCCGCTGCACAGAAAATAGACGCCGAGCTGGTGCATGCACTGAAGGTGCTGGATGAGGAGCGGGATTTTCTACGCCGCGCCAATATCGGTGGGGAATCCATGCCGGCCGACGACCAGCGCCGCGTTGCCGAAATTGGTTCAAAGTATCGCTGGAGGGATCCGCAGGGCGCTACCACCGACTTTCTTAGCAGTGAAGAAGTCGAAAATCTGTCGATTCGTGCAGGAACCTTGACCACGGCTGAGCGCAATATCATCAACTACCATATCGTTGCGACGATCAAGATGCTTGAGCAATTGCCTTGGCCCAATCATTTGAAGAATGTGCCGGAGTATGCCGGTGGCCACCATGAGCGTATGGACGGAAAGGGCTACCCGAATGGCCTGACGCGTGAACAGATGTCGGTCCAGGCAAGGGTAATGGGGATAGCCGATATCTTTGAAGCGCTGACGGCCCGCGATCGCCCTTACAAGGACGGCATGAAGCTGTCTCAGGCCGTATCCATATTGGCCAAATTCAGCAAGAACGGCCATATCGATCAGGACCTGTTTGAGGTTTTCGTGCGTGAACGCGTGTTCCAAAAGTATGCCGATGCCTTCCTTGATCCCAGGCAGATTGACGAGGTCGACGTCGTAGCCGTTTTGGGTTAAAAAACCTGCAAAGACGCCCCGATAAGCCCGACAGACTGACGAAAAACGTCAACTATTGCTCAGATCGGCGGCTGCTCCATTGGCTAGAATGCCTATTCAAGCGGTTTTATGGCTTGGCACGAGCATTGCATTAGCAACTGCGTAACTTGTTATTCCCGTTGTGCCAATATCTGGCGGCGGATTTTGCTCCAACCCACCCTAAGGAGATGTACATGAAGAAGATGCAAAAGGGTTTTACCCTCATCGAGCTGATGATCGTTGTTGCGATTATCGGCATTCTGGCTGCTGTTGCCATTCCCGCGTTCTCTGACTATCAAGCCAAGGCCAAAGACAGCACGGCCAAGACTGATGCCAAGAACCTTCTCACCGCCATCATGGCTGGTGCCAACACCTAATCGGGAGCCTCAACCATGAAAAAGACCATTCTTTCTGTTTCGCTGGCCCTGATTGCAGGTTCGGCCTTCGCTGCTCCTACTGCAGTAACCGCGGCTGATGCAACCACCGGTATCTTGAATGCTGCTTGTGCCTACATTCCTGCATCCAACACCGCTGGCGTCAAGCTGACGACATCGGCCAACGTGGCTGCTGCCTATGAGTGCACGTCCACCGCTGTTGTTACCGGCGCTGCCCACACGCAAGGCAAAAAGCACGGCTACATCAATAGCAGCGCTGGTGGTTCGCAAATCGAAGTGCAGTTGACTGCAAATCCTGCCAGCACCACTGACGTTGGCGGCTTCAACAGTGCTGCTGAATGGACGACTGCTTTGGGTAGCTGATGTAAAGACGATACAAGCAGTCATGTTTGCAAAAAGCCAGTCGGCGTTGCCGACTGGCTTTTTTGTTGGCGAGAAGATTCTTAATAAGCCAGTCAGATTTCGCATCGGTTCATTGCGGTGACGACTTGAATGGGTGTTTGCCCAGTTCCAGTGCGATGCTGGTCAACACAGTCGGCCACTGACCGGTAGCTGCTTGACGGAAAAGCCTTACCGATGGGTACCAGGGGCTGTCATCGCGATTCAGCATCCAACGCCAGTCAGGCACATATGGCAGCATTATCCAGGTCGGGATGCCAAGTGCCCCCGACAGATGCGCCACCGACGTATCGACCGTGATTACCAGGTCCATCAGCGACACAAGGGCAGCCGTATCGGCGAAGTCTTGCAGATCGTCGCCGAAATGACGAAATGGTGCGTTCTGCCCGATGTTGACGACATCTTCTTCCCTCGCCTGCTTTTGCAGACTGAAGAGGTCAAAGCCATCTGGTATCGCATCCAACAGGCCTTGCAATGGCATCGATCGGTTGTGGTCATTGCGGTGATTGGGATTGCCCGACCAGACCAGGCCGATCCGTGGCAGTGTCTTGGTTCCCAGTTTTCGCTGCCAATAATCCCGCTTCGCCGTATTGGCGGCGAGATAGCTCGTTTGTGAGGACAGGTTTTCCAGGCGAGCCGAAAACCGGTGTGGCAGGCTCATCAGCGGGCAACGACAATCGCACTCCGGCACTGGCAGGCCCTCGCCAATCGTCAATACATTCGGCAGTTCGCCGAGCAATGGCAGCAAAGCAGGTGGAGCCTGAAGTACGACGCGTGCACCCAGCGCAGCAACGAGTGGCGCATAGCGACAGAACTGTATCGTGTCGCCATAGCCCTGCTCTGCGTATAGCAAAATGGTTTTGCCCTTCAGATCGGTATCGCCGGCCCACAAAGGTTGATGGAATGCACTTTCTTTTGCCTTGTAGGCAGGCAACTTGAGCCGCCACTCGTAATGCCCCCAGCCTTCTTCGTAGTCCCCTTTCAACAACAGCGCGATGCCGAGGTTTCTGTGGGTTTCGGGATTGTCCGGATCCAGCTGAAGTGAAAAGCGATAGCTGTCGATCGACTCGACAATCATTCGCTTTTCGCCCATGGCAGAGTCAAGGTCGGTCATGTTACTCATGAGAATGAGGCCACGTAATCCGTGCGCACGAGCATGGTCGGGATATCGTGTCAACAGGCGGTCACAATCTTCAAGGGCATCACTGTGACGTCCAAGTTCCTGCAATGCCAGGATGCGCGAAAAATTCGCTTCCAGCATCCTTTCATCGAGCTCGATGGCCTGTTCACTGCTTGCCAGTGACTCTTCATGACGCTGCATATCGCGCAGCAATACCGCCCGATTCGAGTAGTTGAGGGCATGGTCCGGCTTGAGCGAAATGGCCCGATCAATTGCCCCAAGCGCATCAACCAGTTTTCCTTGCATCTGGTAGGCTTTACTCAGGTTTGCGTAAGGCCCGAATTGATCAGGACGTACGGCGATTGCCTGCAGTACCAGCCCGATGCCCTGATTGATCTGGCCTTGCTGGAACGCCACCAGCCCGAGCATTTGCAGGGCATCGAAGTGTTTTGGTGAGAGTTCAAGCACTTTCCGGTAGCCGCTGGTCGCGGCATCAAGGCGTCCTGCTTGATGTTCGGCATGGGCATCCTTGAAAAGCTGTTGCAGATGAATGTTGTCTGTCGGGTCTTCGGACATGAGGCCGGCTCAAAAAATGCCAAGTATCGAGGTAACGAAACAATTTGTTCAGGGGCAAGCTACTATATTACGTTGAACAAACAGCCAGCATTCTGGCATCTGGTTCTGGGAATTGAACTATGCGGGCTGCAGCGGGTTTGACCGGTATTGGCCCGGAGGATGTTTTGAAATTGAATCGGCAAGCTGTGTGTGTATTGCGGAGAAATTGAATGTTTGAATTTGCATTATCAGGTTGGCGCAGTGGCTTGCGCGGACACAGCTTTCGAGGGCTGGGGGTTCTCGCGGTTGCCTTGCTTGGTTTCGCCTATCTGGCGGCGGGCTTTTCGGCGCGGCAGCCGATGACAGTCGCACTCGACGTTGGATTGTCCGGATTGCGCTTCAGTCTGGTCCTGATGGCGCTCTTTTGGGTTCAGGAACTGATTGCCCGAGAGGTTGATCGCCGTGCAATCAACCTTTCTTTGGCGTATCCCATCGATCGCGCGAGCTATGTCATTGGTCGATTTGTCGCGATCTCCGGTTTGCTGCTGGCAGCCCTGTTGGTGTTGGGAACGGCGCTGTGGCTGGCGACAAGAGTCTCCAGCGGTGGTTACCAGCAAGCCTACCAGGTGGATCTCGGCTTGCCCTACTGGGTTGCGTTGTTCGGGCTTTGGCTTGATGTGCTCGTAGTGACGGCCTTTGCCGTAATGCTGGCATCGCTTTCAACCGTGTCGATATTGCCGCTGGCGCTGGGCGTGGCGTTTGCCATAGCGGCAAAAACATTGGGATCGGTCATTGATTTTCTGTTTGTTCGCGATGCCGAGGGAATCGACGGACTCACCGAGCGATATAACCCGATCATTGATTCGATTCGATGGATATTGCCCGACCTGTCTCGTCTTGATTGGCGAATCTGGCCCATGTACGGGGTAAGCCCCGGTACGAGCGCGATGCTCTGGTCAGCGCTCATGGCGGTAGCCTATTGCGCGCTCATGCTCAGTATCGCCGTACTGGTTTTTCGACGTCGCGAGTTTGCCTGATGGCGAAGGTAGCTCCTTGGGTTAGTTTGTTGCTGGGCGCGTTGCTATTCCTGTCCAGCGTAACGGCGTTGAAGGGCCTGCCGCAGCGTTTCTCGGCACTTGAAATGACGACGGTACTGCCGAGGTTTGTGCAGGTGGTACTTGCCGGCGGTGACCGTTTTCTCGCATCCAACATTGATGTCTTTCGTGCCTTGACGGCAAGCGGCAACAAGCCTTCACGCAGCAAATTGCATGTGCAGGGACAAATCCACGCCGATGCTTCGTGGCTGAATCCGGCACATGAGGACAACTACTACGTCGCTGCGGCGATGTTGCCCTGGAATGGCGAATTTGAATTGGGCGACTATGTGCTGGAGCATGCCACGACTGCGCGCCCCTATGATTTCATGCCGCCATTTTTCAGGGGGTTCAATCATTTCTATTTCCGTCGCGATCGACTCACCGGGGCTGGCTACGTGAAATTGGCAGCTCAACGCGCCAACGACGAACAGAATCGCGAAGCCTTCGAGACCATTGCAGCGCGGTGGACCGAGCGCGGCAGCACACCTGACGAGGGAATCCGGCTGTTGGCGGGAATGAAAGCTACGACACGATCAGAACAGGTCAGGAAATTCCTCCAGGACAGCATCGATAATCTGCAAAAGTTGATCGAATTGCGTAAGGCGGCCGAGCGGTTTCAATTGCGCTTTGGTCGCTCGATTCACACACTTGACGAACTGGTGTCCGCCGGTATGCTCCAAGGCCTTCCGACCAACCCGCCCGGGCGGATGTATGTGCTCGACCCGAAAGGCATTCCCGATTTGATAGACCAGCGACCGGCTGCAAAAAATTAACCATGACTCCCGTGATTTCCATCCAGAATCTGAGCAAGACCTACACCCGTTCGTGGCGTCGAAAATCGGTACCTGCGTTGAATGACGTGAGCCTGACTGTTGGCGAGGGCGAGGTATTTGGCTTTATCGGCCCGAATGGGGCAGGCAAAAGCACCACCATCAAGATATTGACTGGTGCGATGCGTCAGTCGGCCGGCGAGGCAAGGTTGTTCGGTATCCCGGTAGGTGAAGCGGCCTCGCGCGCCGGGTTAGGTTATGTGCCTGAGAACCCCAGCCTGCCGGATTACCTCACGCCGCTTGAGATCCTGCAAATGGCCTTGCGTCTGCATGGTCGTCGCATACCGGATGGGCGTGCTCATTGCATGGCGTGGCTTGAGAAATTGCAACTGGCGCAGGTTGCGCACAAATCGGTACGGAGTTTTTCAAAGGGAATGGCTCAGCGTGTAGCGCTGGCGCATGCCCTGGTGGCGAAGCCGCGCCTCCTGATTCTTGACGAGCCGCTGTCGGGATTGGACCCGATCGGCCGCCGTGATGTGGTTGACCTGTTGGCCGAGTACAAACGGCAGGGCGGAACCATTTTTCTGACATCGCATGTGCTCCACGATGTTGAGCGTCTCGCGGACCATTTTGGTTTGATTCACAAAGGTGAATTGTTGACATTGAGTTCGCCAAACGAGATCGCCGGTGGGCAACAGGTATTCACTGTACGCAGTATTGGAGATGCAGCGATAGAAGGTGCCGTATCAGAAGCGTCGGGACGCTGGACCAGTGAGGTCTCTGGCCAGGATTTGTGGCAGCTGCTTGAAAAAATCCGTTCCAGCGGCCACCAACTCATCGAAGTGAAGCCTACGTTGAGTCTGGAAAGCGCATTTTTTCGCTATCTCAACAGCGAAAAATGACAGCCGTGAGCCCGACGGCAACGATCAAGTTCAAGACAGGCCTCTATCGCGGATACCTTGCCGCTGCCGCAATGCTTGCCTATTTCCTGGTCAGTCGATCACAACTTCATGGCGAATTGACAGTCGAGGCAGCACGAACTGCGTGCCTGTCTGATCTGTTGCTTCTTGCAGCGGTGGCGGTGATTTACAAGGCGGGGGATTACGCAACTTCTTCCCGCGCGCTGCTGAATAAGCTGAATACCGGCTTCGGTGCCGTGATTGTGGCAACCGTGATCCTGCTCGCAGTGATGTCGCAGGCATTGTTTGTCAAGACACGCGAGATACTCAACTTTGACATGCTCACGTTTTTTGTTCGCGATTCAGGCGACTTGCTCGCCGTAGCGACAGGGTCGTTTGACCGCGAATTGGCGCATCTGCTATTGGCGGGTCTGGCGATTGTTGCCCTCTCCAGTTTGCAAATATCCAAACGATGGCTGACATTCCTGCAGTTTTCAGTACTGCTATCGCCAATCGCGCTCGTCATGGCCACGCCTTTGATACAGCCCACTGAAGCTGCCGAGGATCTCGAGTTGTCGTCGTTTACCCAACAGCATGAGCAAGGCATCCTGTACCAGGGGGCTTACCGCAATCTGCACAATACCCAAAAATCATGGAATGTCTCGATAGAGCCCGATTGGCAAAAGGGCATACTTTCCGGCTTGGCCTATGAACCCGTCGGTGAGTCGGCAATCAAGGTTTTTGGCAAAGGTCAAATTGCTGTGCCTGTTTATCAACGCCCGCAGGCGCTTGCATCGCATTCGGCGACTCGGCCCCCGAATATTCTGTTGATAGTGCTTGAGTCGGTGCGCTATGACGCGCTAGGTGCCTACGCTTCTGGCAAACAAGATCGCAAATCCAATACGCCATTCATGGATCAATTGGCACAAAAAGGCTGGATGGTTGAGCGCGCTTACACAACAATCCCCCATACGTCAAAGGCTTTGGTCGGTATTTATTGCGGAACGTTTGCGCGGATGGAGACCGGTATTTCCGAGGCCATCCCGGGCAATCTGCCCCTGACGTGCCTGCCGCATTTGTTGAAGAGTTCCGGTTACAGAAGTGCACACTTTCAGACTGCCATCGGTACGTTTGAACAGAGGATGGCTTTTTTGAGCAATGTCGGATTTGACGACCGATTTACGCAGGAATCATTCGAGGCCGACAAGCGCAAATGGGCAAGCCTGGCTTACCTCGGCATAGATGATCGTGCAATGATTGACCCGGCAGCAAACTGGATGTCGCTACAGAAGAAGAGGGGAATTCCGTTCTTCGCCTCAATGTTGACCCTGACAACCCACCATCCCTATGTCACCCCGAGCAACATCAAAGCGGTTCATACGCCGGACGAGGCTCGGATCGCCTACGACGGTGCCATTCGCTACACCGACGATTGGATGCGGGAATTGTTCGGCAAGTTGAAGGGCATGGATTTGCTCGACAACACGCTGGTGGTAATCACGGGTGACCACGGCGAGGCTTTTGCAGAACATGGCACGATTGCCCACAACAGCACCGGTTACGAGGAGGGAATTCGCGTGCCGATGATTCTCTCCGGGCCGATGTTGGGGAAACACAAGGTGATCCGGGGGCTTTGGCAGCACACCGACATCATGCCCTCCTTGCTGGATATCGCCGGCGTGAGCTACACGGGCAAGTTGCCAGGCATATCGATGTTTGGCGATAGTCCAGGGCATTCTGATCTGATCACTTCATGTTTTTATCGCGACTACTGCCTGACGCACATATCCTCTGACGACGGCAAGGCCATCTTTTTCTATGGGAAGCGTGATGTCGAGATGTATGACCTGGCGATGGATCCACGGGAGACACACAACCTTTATGCCAAGGCGACAAAAGAGCAGGCCTTCCAGAGGCTTGGGGTTGCGTATCAGATGAAACTTTCCTTCGCGTCGGTTTACGATGCTGCGGAATCCGGCAAAGGGCCTGAGCTTGTCCGCCGCTAGTTGCCTCGAATCATCTGCAGAGCGGAGGTTGCGCGACCATTTACTGCCCCTGATCTTTTTCGCCTTTTTGTATTGGGGCATCATGCAGCATGTGCATGCATTGGATTTTCGCGAAAGCATTGCGACATCCGCCATGGTACTTGCAAGCGTGCTGCTTTTGCCGCTGGTGATATTCGGCAGGGCTCCCTCACCGATGAAAGCCAGCTCGGTCTTCTTCTGGCTGGTATTTTTTCTCATCGGTTTATCTTCAGCAAACTTTGCCTTGAGCAGCGACAATGCTTTTGAACAGTTGCAGCTTTATTTTTCGGTATTCCTGCTCGGAATCGGATTCTCGGTATGGTGCGGTCGCCCGTCACGTCGGATGATCACCGGTTTTCTTCTGGCATTCTGTGTTGCGCATACCTTTATCCTGATTACCGTATTGGCGTTCGCCTCCGGACTGGCGGGTGACCCGATGGATCGCTTGGCGCGCGTGCCCTTTCACAGCAATATTCGCCATGTCGCCCATCATGGGATGGTGTCGGCGTGTGCCGGCCTTTCACTTTTCCTCATGGGCGGGCGGCTTCGACTGGCGGGGTACCTTCTGGGGGCTTTTTCGATTTTCGGCCTGGTTTTTCTTGGTCAAAGAGGAGG
>CANJXH010000052.1 GCA_947478755.1 Betaproteobacteria bacterium
AGTTGCGCAATGCGCTGTGCCTTTGCCGCATCGGGATGGTCGCGCAGAAAGTCAAAACGGCGATCGATTTCGGCCGCGAGTTCGTCGATCCCCTTGCCACTCACCGCTTCGGTTTTGACAACGGCAGGCTGCCAGGCCTCTGCATCGCCATGATCCGGACGATTGCCGATCATTTCATTAAGCGCATTGATCATGCGATCACTGCCGGCCACGTCCGCCTTGTTGACGACAAAAATATCGCCGACCTCCAGTATTCCCGCCTTGGCAATCTGAACCACGTCGCCACTCAACGCTGTTTGCAGCAGCAGGATGCACGAGGTATGGCGGACGATATCCATTTCACTCTGACCAACGCCGACGGTCTCGACAATGATGACGTCCCACCCCATGGCATCGAGTACGGTCAACGCATCGCCAACAGCTTTTGAAAGCCCGCCAAGCACGCCGCGGGTCGCCATGCTGCGAATGAACACTTCGGGGTCGGTATCGTGGCGGCTCATCCGCAGCCGGTCGCCCAGAACGGCGCCTCCCGACAGCGGGCTTGATGGGTCCACCGCCAGCACAGCCACACTCAGCCGCTGCTGCCGGTAGTGACCAACCAGTTGATCAACCAGCGTGCTTTTGCCGGCGCCGGGCGGGCCGGTCACGCCGATCACGCGGGCATGGCCGCCATGAGAATAGAGCGCCTGCAGTACCGGTCTTATCGCGGTGTCGTTGTTCTCGGCCTGTGTAATCAGCCTCGCACTGATGCGAAGATCGCGGGCCCTGACCGCCTCGACGCGTTGCTGGGTGGTTACCTGCCCAGTTGGCAGTGAGGTTGCCGCCGCATCCATCGACAATCTCACGCGCCTGCCGGTTGTCCAACCGAGCGGATGAACGTGAGAATCTGGGGTGTGGTCGAGCCGGGACCGAAGATGCCTGAGACGCCGATTTCCTTCAGTTTTTCGTGATCGTCGGGATGTACCAGGCCACCGACCATGACCGGTATGTCACCCACGCCACGGGCGCGCATCGCGTCGAGCAACTGCCTGGCATAGTGCAGATAGGTGGCGATGGAAAAACTGATGCCAACCACGTCCGCGTCTTCCTGGATCATGGCATTGACCATGCCATCAACGGTATTGTGCTCACCGAGATAAATGACTTCGATGCCGTCGTCGCGCAGTAGCTGCGCCAATGTGCGCAAACCCTTGGTATGCACATCGGTACCGAGCATGCCGAGCAGGCAGCGAATTTTTTTTTCAGGGTTCATGGCGATCTGTTCAGGCAGCGCTATAGGCAAAGGGGGACTCAAGCACACGGAAGGGATCATACGGCAGGCCGGTGGCAACGCGTACCGTGCCCCACACCTCGCCCATCGTGGCATCCGCGATCAACGCATCGATCATCGCCTGGTGGAAGTTGTCGCGTCCTTGCTGCACCACGCGATAAAGCGTGTTGATGCGATCATTCAATGTCCGCTGGTCACGTTGCTGCTTGAGCTGGGCAAAGCGCAACATGTGCGCCTCGGTATGGGCCTGGCTGAAGCTGAAACGCTGTGGCACCGGCTCTTCCTTCGGAATGAAGCGATTGACGCCTACGACAACACGCTCGCCGCGATCCATCTCGCGCTTCAGTTTTAGGTTGTACTCATCCATCAGGCCTTCGACCATGCCGTCCTCGACAGCCTTGATCAGGCCGATGCTCTCGATCTTCGCCAGCAAGGCCAATGCATCGGCTTCGACCTGGTCAGTCAATGCCTCGACATACCAGCTGCCGCCAAGCGGATCGGCAACGCGCGCAGCGCCTACTTCGTGCGCCAGGATTTGCTGGGTACGGGTCGCCAGCTCGCGCGCACCCTCGGTGGGAATGCAGATCGGCTCATCCCAGGTACAGGTCTCCACGGATTGCACGCCGCCGCAAAGCGCCGCCATGGTCTGGATGGCGGCACGTGAAAGATTGTTGAGCGGTTGCTGGTACACCAGCGTGCGGCCCGAGGTGTGGCAGGCGATACGCAGCCGTTGGGAACGCACGTCCTGCGAACCGAAGCCATCCTTCATGGTCCGTGCCCAGATGCGGCGCAAGGCGCGAAACTTGGCAACCTCTTCAAAGAAATCAATGTCCGAACCGGAAACCCAGGCCATGCTGGGCGCAACCTGGTCGACGCCGGTACCGCGGGCCTGAAGGTCACGCAATGTCTGGTTGACAATCGCCATGCCGATGGCGATTTCACCCGCCGCACCAGCGCCGCGTTCGCGGATGTCGTAGGCCTGCGGGCAGCCCAGCGCCCAGCGCGGGCTGTGCTTCGCGCTGTACTCCAGACAATCGACGGTGGTGCGATGGCCAAGCCCGGTCGGCACGATGCTCTCGCTCCAACCCGCCAGACGTAGCTGGATGTGGTCCGGCATGTGCGAGCCTTGCAACAGCGACAGATCCTTGCCCTGCTTTTGGGCCATGGCCACGACCATGGGATAGACCATCATGGTCGAGTGCCAGGCAACGTCCTGCTTGGTCACGTCAATGCCGTCAAGCAAAATTTCGAAGTCGCGCACGGTCGGCAGCGAGCAACCTTCCTGGCCTACATCCACGGTCAGCAAGGGATGGTCCGGATCAAGCGCTTCCTGACTCGGCGTATCGAGCACAACGTTGATGCCGGCAGTGCCGATCTTCAATGCATTTTCGATACCTTGCCGCGTATCTTCGGGCGCGCCGTAGCCGACGATATTGCGCAATGTCCACATGCGGCTGCGATACATCTGCGGATAGGCGCCACGGGTGAAAGGGTATTTGCCCGGATCACCAATATCACGCTCGTAGTTGGTACCCGCGACGTCACTCGGTCCATAGCTGGCTTTCGTTTCGATGCCACTCCAGGTGGCGGTACGAGACAGCTTGACCTCGACGTTCTCTATTGCCGACGCAATGGAGCTTTTTCCCGGCTCGACTTTTTTATCCATATTTGATCCATGCTTTCCGGCCGTTGCAGTCGATCGCAAAGCACGATCACACGGCTCACCTTTAGGATGGGCATACTATCCGTTGGGCGATTGGCGGTCAATCCGCGCTGCGGCACGGATGTCCGCATGCGCATTGGCGCATTGGTGCTGGGTGACTATTCGAGCATCCGGGAACGAAAAGCAGCAATCTGTTCCTGGCGCACACCCGCACTGATCAGATAGGCATCGAGTGAATCGAACTGATCCTCGATTGCCTCGATGGCCGTGTCGATATAGACAGGTTCAACGCCAGCCATGACTTCGATCATTTCAGGCGAGGGCGTGGTGCCAATGATCGGCTCCATCAGTTCAAGCACCTTGGCCTTGAGCTTTACGGCATCGCGATACACCTGCGTCTTCATGTAGTCGGCAACGACGGTCTCACGCGACACGCCCAACGTCATCAGCAGGATCGCCGACAGTACGCCGGTTCTGTCCTTGCCGGCAGAGCAGTGCAGGATCAGCGGCAGGTTGCCATCCACCGATACGGCATCGAAAAACTTGCCGAGGTGCCTGGTCAGGGCCTCGGGAACAAAACGGTACACATACATCATCATGGCGCGTGCGCCGTGTTCGGTCGGGTCCTTGCGCAGCATGCCGTAGAGATCGGCATTCTCGGCACGAATATCGGCATTGACGTCCATGACGAGCGTCCGGGGCAGCATGTGTTCCGGCCATACGGTCGGCTTCTTGGCGCGCTCAAAATCGCTGCGCAGGTCGCAAATCAACTTGAGGCCAAGGTCATGCAGCACGGCATGGTCTTCCTCGGTCAGCTGGTGAAGCCCTTCCGAGCGATACAAAAGACGACGCTTCACGCGCAGTCCATCTGCGTTAACGTAGCCGCCAAGATCGCGGAAATTGGGGGCGCCTTGCAATCGAAGTTCTGCAGTCATGATTATCGGAAGTTGTTTGAACGGGAGTAACCAGCGGGGGAGTTTGGTAATTTTTTACCAAGCCAAGGATAACATCCGCAATGGCAAAGTTCCCAGCCTTGTGTGCCGAACTTGACAGCCGGCGGCCGGGGCGGCATAGTTCGTATGCTACAGTACGTTTTGTTGGTCCCCGGCTGCCTTCCGTTCAAAACCGGCGAAGCAATTGCCCGGAATGCATGAAAAAACATGTCACCGCGCATCCGGCAAACGGCAAATATCAATTTACCCTCATACGATTATCGGAGAAAAGCATGTCCAAGCTGCTTGAAGGAAAAGTCATCATCGTCACCGGCGCCGGCAATGGCGTTGGCAAAGGCATCGCCCTCGAAGCCGCGCGCCAGGGTGCCAAGGTGCTCGTCAACGACCTCGGTGTCGCCATCGATGGCAGCGGCGCCAGCGCCGGCCCGGCCGAAACCGTGGTGAACGAGATCAAGGGCTTTGGCGGTGAAGCCGCAGCCAACACCGACAGCGTCGCCGAATTTGCGTCTGCAGAGAAAATGGTGCAACAGTGCCTCGATACCTGGGGGCGCATTGACGGCGTGGTCAACAATGCAGGCAACATGCGCGACATCATCTTCCACAAGATGACCGAAGCCGATTTCGACTCCGTGATCAAGGTTCACCTCAAGGGCAGCTGGAACACTTCGCGTGCAGCTGCGCCCCACCTCAAGGCGCAGAACAGCGGCGCCTTCGTGCACATGACGTCATCGGCCGGCCTCATCGGCAACTTTGGCCAAGTCAACTACATTGCCGCCAAGATGGGCATCGTCGGCATGTCGAAGGCTATCTCGCTGGACATGGAAAAGTTCAACGTGCGCTCGAATTGCATCGCGCCTTTTGCCTTCACCCGCCTGGTCGATTCGATTCCAAGGGACACACCGGATGGTGAAGAGCGCTACCGTGTCAATTCGCGAATGGAAGTAAACAAGATCGCTCCGTTCACCTGCGCCCTGCTGACTGACGGCGCCAAGGACGTGTCGGGCCAGATCTTCGGCGTGCGTGCCAACGAAATCTATCTTTTCTCGCAACCGCGTCCTATCCGTTCGGTCCATGCGGGCGACGCTGGTTGGACCGTCGAGACCTGCCTCGAACGCGCCATCCCGGCAATGAGGGGCTCCTTCTACCCGCTCGACAAGTCGCGCGACGTATTCACCTGGGATCCGGTTTAATCGACAGAAAGAGACATCATGAATCTGGAAAAAATCCTCGCTCACAAGTTCAAGGACATCGAATTCACTGCAACGCCCCGTGATTGCATGCTGTACGCGCTGGGCATCGGCGTCGGTCTGCGTCCTGAAGATCAGCGCGACCTGCAATTCGTTTACGAAGACGGGCTGAAGTTCTTCCCTTCCTACGTCAATGTGATCTGCCATCCCGGTGCATGGATCACCGCGCCGGAATTCGAAGTCCAATGGGTAAAACTGCTGCATGGCGAACAATCGTTCGCGATCCATCGTCAGTTGGAACCGGGCAAGACCTATGTCGGTTCCTACAAGGTGACCGGCGTCATCGACAAGGGTGAAGGCAAGGGCGTCATGCTCTACCAGCAGAAGGAACTGCGCGAAAAGGGCAGTGATGCTGTCGTCAGCACGGTCACCTCAACCTATGTGCTGCGCGGTGACGGCGGTTCCGGCGGTACCATGACCGAAGCCCCGAAGATTCACGCCATTCCCGAACGCGCCGCTGATGCTTCGTGCTCGCTGCCTACGCTTCCGCAAGCGGCGCTGATCTACCGCCTGTCCGGCGACTACAACCCGATCCATGCCAGCCCGACCATTGCAAAGAAGGCTGGTTTCGACAAGCCCATCCTGCACGGTCTGTGTACATTCGGCGTTGCCACGCGCGCCTTGCTGCAAACCTACGGCAATGATGACCCGACAAAACTGAAATCCGTTTCCCTGCGCTTCTCTTCACCGGTGTATCCCGGCGAGACGATCGTTACCGAAACGTGGAAGGACGGCAATGTCATCAGCTTCCGTGCCAAATCGGCCGAGCGCGATGTGGTAGTCCTCAACAACGGCCGCGCGGAAATTGCCTGAGCATGAACCACGCTGACTACTCGGCCTACAGGTCACTTCTCATCTCGCTTGATGGACGGGTGGCCACGGTGGCACTCAATCGGCCTGACACGATGAATGCGGTCAGCGATGAAATGCACCACGAACTCTCGCGTGTCTTTCATCAATTGGCCGACGACAAGAACGTATCTGTCGTTGTCTTCACTGGCAGCGGCAAGGCTTTTTCAGCAGGTGGGGACATTCCGTGGATGGAAGAAATGGCAGCGTCGCTGCCGCTCCACCTCGACAACCTGCGCGTTGCGCAACGTATCGTGATGGGGATTCTGGAATGCCCCAAACCCATTGTTTGCCGCATGAATGGCGACGCGATGGGCCTGGGTGCCTCCATGGCATTGATGTGCGACATCATCATCGCCACTGACACGGCACGCATCGCGGATCCGCACGTCAAGATCGGGCTCGTTGCCGGCGATGGCGGCGCGCTGATCTGGCCGCAGCTCATCGGCTACGCCAAGGCCAAGGAATTCCTGCTGACCGGCAGTGCCGTTGCCGCGCCGGAAGCAGCACGCATGGGCCTGATCAACTACGCCGTAAAGGCCGAAGAACTGGATGCCACGGTGCAGCGTTTTGTCGACAAGCTGCTTGCCGTGTCTTCATCGGCGGCCGGATACACCAAGCTCGCCGTCAATTTGCCGCTCCGTCAGGCCGTACACAGTGTGCTCGAGATATCCTCGGCATTCGAAGGCCTGTCGATGCTGCAGAACGCCGACTGGAAGGAAGGGATTCAGTCCTTCAAGGAACGTCGCGCGCCCAAGTTCAACAAGGATTGAAACAGCATGTCTGAAAATGCCGTTCTCTATGCGGTCGCGGATCGCATTGCCACCATCACCCTCAACCGGCCGGAAGCACGCAATCCCCTGAGCCAGGAAGTCAGCGCGGAGATCATCCGCCTGGTACGGCTTGCCGACAAGGACAGCAGTGTCAAATGCATTCTTTTTCGGGCGGAGGGCGAAAACTTTTCCGCAGGCGGCGACGTGAAAGGTTTCAGCGAAACGCTCGCGCTGACGCCCGAAGAACGCTACGACCAATTCGAACGCCGCCTTCTGGTTGCCGCCCGTTTGCCCAATGCGCTGCTCGATTGCTCAAAGCCGATCGTGGCGTCCACGCGTGGTGCCGTCGCCGGTGCCGGCATGGCGCTTTGCCTGGCCGCTGATTTTGTCGTGGCTGCCGACAACACCTATTTCCTCGCTGCCCACGTTCATGTCGGGCTTTCGGTTGACTGTGGATTGAGTGGCTTGCTGATCGGCGCGATGGGCGTCAAGGCTGCGAAACGCTTCACCCTGCTTGGCGAAAAGGTCGCCTCCGACGAGGCGCTGGCGCTGGGCATCGTCACCAAGGTCGTTGCGGATGCCAGTCTGGAAGAAGAAACCGCCAAGTTGTTGAAACGCATCGCCAGGGGACCGGCAACTGCAATGGCTGGGACCAAGTCGCTGCTCAACCATGCAGCCTTCCCCGGCTTTGGTACCTTGTTGAATGAAGAAGCTACCGCCATCGCCAAATGCGTGGCAACCGATGACTTCCGCAAGGGCGTTGAGGGCATGCTGAACAAAAAGCCTGCAGCATTCGATTAATGCTGGGTTCCCCGCGGGGAACCTGCAAAATGAAAATGGCGCCAAGCTTTCGCAAGGCGCCATTTTCATTTGCGGGATATTGCAGTTACAGGTCTTGCGGACGCTTGAGCGCTTCGGCCACGGCAACCGTGAAACGTGCCGCATCTGCGCCATTGACGACGCGATGGTCATAGCTGAGCGACAGCGGCAGCATGAAACGCCATTCACTGCTCTTGCCGTCCTTTGACACCTGCTTCCATTGCGATTTGGTCACGCCAAGAATCGCGACTTCCGGTGCATTGATGATTGGCGAGAATGAAGTGCCGCCGATACTGCCGAGCGAGCTGATGGTCATGCAACCACCCATCATGTCACTCATCGGCAAGCCCTTTTCGCGGGCGCGGGTCGAGATGCTGACAATGTCATCGGCCAGTGTCTTGACGTCCTTCTTGTCGCAATCACGGATTACCGCCACCAGCAAACCGGCGGGCGTATCAATGGCGATGCCGACATGGAAGTACTTTTTCAGCACCAGGTTTTGACCACTGCCATCGAGCGACGCATTGAACTTGGGGAACTGCTTGAGACCGGACACCAGCGCCTTGACGATGAAGGCCAAGGGCGTGACCTTGGTACCGGCCTCCGCCAGCTGCTTGCGGTAGACCTCCATCTCGGTGATGTCTGCATCATCATTGTGGGTGACATGCGGAATCGCCACCCAGTTGCGCGACATATAGCCAGCCGTCAGCTTTTGAATCCGTGACAGGGGAACAGTTTCGACGTCGCCGAATACAGAAAAATCGACCTCCGGCCAGGGCGGGAGGTCGAGTTGGAAACGGCTTGGGGCGGTGTTACTCATGGTGCCCCCGGGAGTTAAACGATTTCGGCAAGTACGTGCCCGACCTGATATACCTCGCCAGTCTTGGCAATGATCTTCAGGGTACCGGAAGCCGGCGACTCAATTTCCTGAACCGATTTGTCGCTTTCAAGCGCATAGAGGGGTTGCCCCTCCTTTACTGCTGCGCCATCAGCGGCCAGCCATTCGGCCAGCGTGCCTTCGTTCATGGAAAAACCGATTTTGGGAAGCAGAACTTGTGTACTCACTTTACATCACCGTATTAAAAAGAGATTTTTGATGCGCCTATTTTAACGTAACGCGCACTGCTGCTTCAATGGAAGCCTGGCTGGGGATGAAAGCATCTTCCAGCGCCTTGGAAAACGGTACCGGACAAAATGCCGAGGTAACACGTTGTACAGGCGCCTTCAGCTTGCCAAACAGGTTCTCATTGATTCGCGACGACACCTCGGCACCCACGCCGCAGTTTTTCATCGCCTCATGTACCACGACTGCCCGACCCGTCTTGCCAACCGACTTGAAGATTGCCTCGTTGTCCAGCGGCGAGACGGTACGCAAGTCAAGCACTTCAGCCTTGATGCCTTCGGCGGCCAGTTTTCCGGCAACCGCCAGACAATCGAATACCTGCCGACCATAGCTGATCAGGGTGACGTCGCTGCCTTCCATGCAGACCTTGGCTTTGCCCAAGGGGATGCGTTTGCCGCGTTCGGTGATTGTGCCGGGATTCCAGTACAAGGGCAGCGGCTCAATGAAGAGCACCGGATCTTCGTCATCGATCGCAGACAGCATCAGGCCATAGGCATCTTCGGGAGTCGACGGAATGACGACCTTCATGCCCGCCGTATGGACAAACCATGACTCCAGAAAGTCGGAATGCTGACCACCAGTGGCGAAGCCGGCACCGGTCATGGTGCGCACCACCATCGGCACATGCGTCTGACCACCCGACATGAAGCGCAGTTTTGCGGCGTGATTGACAATCATGTCCATGCCGACCGTAGTGAAGTTCATCAGCATGATCTCGGCAATCGGACGCATGCCGGCCAGGGCCGCACCGATGGCGGCACCCAGGATGGCCTGTTCGGCAATCGGCGTCGAGCGGACACGCGCTGTACCATATTTGGTCGACAAGCCCTTGGTCACGCCGATGACGCCACCTTCCTGAGCATCTGCAACATCCTCGCCCAGCACGATCACATTCGAGTCGGCAGCCATGGCATCATCAATCGCCAGATTGATGGCCTCGATGGTATTTACTTTTTTGGCTTCGCTGCTCATTCTGTCACCTCGGTAGCATAGACATCCCGGCGCAGTTCAGCGACATCGGGGAAAGGACTGGACTTGGCAAATTCGACGGCTTCGTCGATTTCCTTCTCGATTGCAGCTTCCATCGCAGTGAGATCAGCCTCGGTTGCATGATTGTTGGCAATCAGCCAATTGCGGAAGGCAGGCACGGGGTCCTTTGCCATCGCTGCGGCCTTGTCAGCCTTGTCCATGTAGTTGTCGGCATCGCCAAAAATATGGCCGAAGAAACGGAAGGTCTTGGCCTCGATCAAGGTCGGGCCCTGACCGGATCGCGCACGCGCAATCGCATCACGGCTGACGCGCCACATGGCGATCGGATCGTTGCCGTCGACCGTGAAGCCGGGCATTGTGTAGCTGGCCGCGCGATCGGCAACATTGGCGACCGCGGTCGCCAATTCGTACTTGGTGTGCTCGCCATAACCGTTGTTCTGGCAAACAAACACAACCGGCAATTTCCAGATCGATGCCAGATTCAGTGCCTCGTGGAAAGCACCAATGTTCGATGCGCCATCGCCAAAGTAGGCCACGGCGACCTTGCCGTCGCCCTTCAACTGCGACGCAAGGGCCAGACCGTTTGCGATGGGCATGCTGGAACCAACGATGCCGGTGGTGACCATCACCCCGCTTTCGGGGTGAGTCACGTGCATCGGGCCACCTTTGCCTTTACAGGTACCCGTTGAGCGGCCTGCGAGCTCTGCCCACAAGGGCTTCATCGGCACGCCTTTGGCCAAGGAATCGTGGATGCCACGATAGATGGTAACGATGTAATCGCTCTGATTGAGGTTGACTGAAACAGCCGAAGGAATGATTTCCTGGCCGCGTGCCGAGTAGTAGGGCATCACCAGGACGCCAGCCTTGATGACGGAGCGGAAACGCTCGTCATTCTGTTTGATCAGCGTTGCCTTGCGGTACATCTCGACCAAGGTTTTGCGATCAGGTTGATCTTGTTGACCCATGAATTTGATCCTCCGGTTTTTCAAAATGAAACTGACTTGAGTCTACTACAAAGAAAAAGACCGGGCATAAAGCCCGGTCTCGTAATTTGAAACCTTGCGCTGTATCAATGCGCAGCGTTACGTGCTTCCTTGCCGACATCCTGCAACAGGAAGTGCGACAGCGCCGGGATCAGAATCAGCGCGCCAAGCATGTTCCAGATGAACATGAAAGTGAGCAGGATGCCCATGTCAGCCTGGAACTTGATCGGTGACCACGCCCAGGTGATAACGCCTGCAGCCAGCGTGACGCCAACCAGACCCACGATCTTGCCGGTAAAGGCGACGGCCGACTTGTAGGCTTCGGTCAGCGGCATGCCCTGACGTTGTCTGGCCAACTGCACGCTGAGCAGATACAGCGCATAGTCGACGCCGATACCTACACCAAGTGCCACCACCGGCAACGTTGCCACCTTGACGCCAATACCAAGCTTCACCATCACGGCTTCAGCCAGTACCGATGTCAGCGCCAGCGGAATCACGGCAACCACCACAGCACGCCAGTTACGGAACGTGATGAAGCAGAGAATGATCACAGAGGCATAGACGTAGTACAGCATGTCATGGTTGGCCTTTTTCACGATGATGTTGGTTGCCGCATCAACGCCCGAGTTACCGGCCGCCAACAGGAACTTGCGATCTTCCGTGTCGTGCTCTTTGGCGAAGTCTTCCGTCACCTTGACCACGCGATTCAAGGTTTCAGCCTTGTGGTCGGCGAGGTAGGCAACAACCGGCATCAACGAGCAATCCGAATTCATGTACTCGGTGTTCCAGTTCAACGCATTGTTGACTTGCGGATCGATCAGATTCTGTGAATCGCTGATGGTCAGCCATTTCGGGTTGCCTTCAAAGCCGCCAGCGGTGTAGGAACGAATCGTATCGGCCATCGAGTTGACGCGTTGCACACCCGGCACCTGCATCAACGCCCAGCCCAGACGGTCGGTCTCAACCAGTGATTCCGGCGTACGGCATTTGTCAGGGGTCGTTTTCACCATCACGGCAAACACGTCACTGGAAATACCATAGTTTGAAGTGATGAAGGCGTTGTCCTTGTTGTAGCGCGAGTTGGGGCGCAACTCAGGCGCACCGGGGTCCAAGTCACCGATCTTTAGGTCTTCACTGATGACATAACCGCCAGCGGCCATGATCGCGGCACCGACAATCGCAATGGTCGCCCATTTGCGCTCGGTGAAGTGATCAAGCAAGCCCCATACTTTGCCGAAGCCCTTGCCTGTTTCCTCCTGCAGCTCTTCCTTGAGGCTGTTTTTCGCCGCAACCGGGCTGACGCCGACGTAAGAAAGCAGAACCGGCAACAGAATCAGGTTGGTGAAAATCAGCACGCCAACGCCCAGGCTGGCCGTCATTGCCAACTCACGAATAACCGGAATGTTGATGATCATCAGCACGCCAAAACCGACGGCATCGGCGATCAGCGCCGTCAGGCCGGCGAGGAACAGACGACGGAAGGTGTAGCGCGCAGCAATCGACTTGTGCGTGCCACGACCGACGTCCTGCATGATGCCGTTCATCTTCTGTGCACCGTGGCTGACGCCGATGGCGAACACCAGGAAGGGAACCAGAATCGAGAAGGGGTCAAGACCGTAGCCAAACGACACCACCAGACCCAATTGCCAGCACACCGCGACCAAGGAGCAGCTCAGCACCAGAACCGTACTGCGCACACAGCGGGTGAAGCTGAAAATGATGATGGAGGCAATGATCGCAGCGCCAAGGAAGAACAACATCACCTGGTACAAGCCATCAATCAGGTCACCCACCATCTTGGCGAAACCAATCGCGTAGATATTGACCTTCGTCGTCCCGGGGCCGCCGTTGCCCGACATGTAGCGAGTGCGGATTTCATCCAGACTCTTTGACAGGTCGTGATAGTTGACCGGCTTGCCTTCGGCATCCTTGTCGATCAACGGGATCACGATCATGTTCGACTTCATGTCGTTCGATACCAGGCTGCCCACCACGCCGGCGCGGCCGATGTTGATGCGCAGTTCTTCAATCGACTCGGGCGAGCCATTGTAGGTATTGGGCAACACGGGGCCGCCGGCAAAGCCTTCTTCGGTCACTTCCGTCCAGCGCACCACAGGGGTGAAGATCGACTTCATCCATGCACGATCAACGCCGTGCAACAGGAAGATTTCATCGTTGATCTTGCCCAGCGTATTCAGGTAATCCTTGTCGAAAATGTCGCCTTTGGGATTTTCAACCACGACCCGAACCGAATCGCCAAGACCACGCAACTGATCGCGGTTCTCAAGGAAGTTCTTGATATAGAAGCTGTCGCGCGGAAGCATCTTGTCGTAGCTCGCGCCCACAACCAGACCACGCAGCTGAAACGCGAAAATGGCCGTGATGATGATGCATGCAATCACGACGATTTTACGGTGATTGAAAATCAACCGTTCCAGCTTATTGCCTGAAGTTTGATCAAAGTCCTTCGGGTCGGCAATGACCGGGAATACTTCTGTTTTACTTAGATCCATGGTGCGTGACTTCCTAAGAAATTATTGGTGCTTGTGTCGGATTTATCGATCGCCTTGCGAGGGGCGTTTATTTCAGCGTCTCTACCCGGACACCTTCTGAGCCAATCAAAACAACTTTATTGTCAGCAATGGCGAGGATGCCGAAGTAGGACATCGGCTTTTCCGTCTTCATTGGCTGGAAGGTC
Source organism: Betaproteobacteria bacterium (assembly GCA_947478755.1). Taxonomy (GTDB): domain Bacteria; phylum Pseudomonadota; class Gammaproteobacteria; order Burkholderiales; family Rhodocyclaceae; genus Georgfuchsia. Next base: position 13,372 of record CANJXH010000052.1, read on the forward strand.
TTGCCATGATCCGAACTGATCATGAGTGAGCCAGCCTGATTGGCAATCGCGATCCGGCCATCGCCCAACACCACACCGCCGCTGATGCCGGCGTTGGTGCCGAGATTGATGCGCTCCCAGGTCTTGCCCTCGTCAGCGCTGCGCAGAAGACTGCCACGCATGCCGTATACGAGGATATTGCTGCCGTCGAGAATCAGGCCGAACAGCGTGCCGTTGTAGGGGGTCTGCAGTGCCGTGAATTCGTTCTTGGCGGTATCGATGCGCCATACAATGCCCTGTTCGCCGGTCAGATAGGTGGCAGTCGAATTGAAAGCGATATCGTAGAAGTGAAGTTCCTTCGGGTTCTTGGTGCGATCCATCAAGGGCGCCCAGGTCTTGCCACCGTCATCGGTGCGGAACAGGCGGTTGAAGGTGCCACCGACGTAGCCCATCTTCTCGTTCTGGAAGCTGATGGTCAGCAGGGTCTGGGTATTCATTTCATCGACCAGCGCCTTGGCCTGACGCGCAGCGCGCTCGAAGTCCGGCGTTACATCAGCGCCAGTCTTGGATTCGAAGTATTTGGTCGTAAACTCGGCGGACATCTTGCCGTCCAGCTGCTTGGTCCAGGTATTGCCGCCATCGGTGGTGTTCAACACTACGCCGCCGTGGCCAGTGACCCAACCCAACTTGTCGTTGACGAAGCTGACGGAGAGCAGGTCAACGCTGACGGGCACATCCTTGGCCTGTGTCCAGGTCTTGCCTTCGTCGTCGGAAAATACGATGTGGCCATGAATGCCGACCGCCACGATGCGCTTGCCGGCCTTGGCGACGCCGATCATCGGCGTGAAGGCCGCATATCTGCTTTGCAGCGCCGGTACTTCTACCGGAGTCTTGTAGGCAAACGAAGTCGCGCCCACCATGCTGAAAAATGCCATCACCGTTGCCATCAACACACGGCGCACTACTGTCGTTTTTTGCTGCATTAACATAGCCAAAGTTCCAATTATCATTAACCGCCCTGATACTGGCGATTACACATCTCAATCGAAAATCGCGCGAACCGACACGGTAGCCAGAATCGCTGCCGACCATCCATCCACACAGTGTCCCAGCTGAAAATAATCCGCCCGCATTGAGCGGGCGGAAACAACACCTAATAACGTGATTGTTTGTGCTTCTTGTTAGCCATCAAATGAACCAGACGAATCACGCTTCTCTCCTCAACTCGTTATTTGCTGCGCGTCGACTTTACTGCACATCGACATGATTCCTTGTTCTCTCCGCAAGCTCTGGCCCGAACGGGCCAGAGCTTGATCGGATACGCTTTCTACGAAGCGCTTACCAAGTTGCCTTGGCGGTGAAAGACAGGTTGCCCTTGTGCGAGAAGTCGCCCAAGCCAGCATTGGCAGCGCCGGAACCAGCAGGTACCGTCGGCTGCACGTAGCCAGTATGCTTCAACAGATAGCCGTTGTAGGCCAGCTTGAAGTTGTACTTGGCATCGACGTCGGCAGCAACACCAACGCTGAAGCCGCCAGCACCTTCGATCGGGCCGTAGGAGAACGAGTTGCCGTGCAAGCCCTTGCCGAAGAAGATCGGCATGGTCACGTCGGTACCCGGGAACACCTGGAACCACTTCGGCTCAAACGAAATATTGATGCCGTAGAAGCCGTTGGTACCGCAACCGTTACGAGCACCGCCACGGCTGGTGATGTTGCAACCTGCACCGATGCCGGGGTTGGTGTTTAACGTTCCCGTCTGGAAGGCATTGCCGGCGTTCTTGGTGATCTTGTCGATCGCGCCATATTCAAATTCAGCCAGCAACACGGCGGAATCATACATATTGACGTCGGTGAAAGGAATGTTGCGCTTGCCGTCGTAGGCAATCATGTTCTGCGTGAAGCCGTAGGTATCGGCAATCGGTGCCCAGCCAGTAGCCGGCACGCCAAAACCGTTGTACATGGAGAACGCATTTGCGCCAATCACGTTGTCTTTCTTGTACGACACGTCGGTACCGAAGGAAATACCGAACAGCTGCTTCGACAAGCTCACACCATACAACTTGGTGCGGGGTACATCACGATCCCAGACATACGAAGCCTTGAAGTTGGCAACGCTGATGGCCAGCTGACGGCCTGCGGTCGGATAGTACTCGCGGTAGTAGAAACCGGCGGTACCGTCCAGCCATTCCGGACGCCACTTGGCGGCAATACCCCAAGCACCGGACTTCTCCTTGACCGTGCCTTGCGTACCATTCCAGCCAAGCGGAATAAGACCCAGCGTGTTGCTGTTATGCGTATCCCACAGGAAGTCGGCAGCAGAGAAGTAGGTACCGCCTTCCATGATGCGATCCGGATGCCAGTCGAGGAAGTACTGACCCATGATTGTCAATTCAGGCGAAATCTGGGCGCTGAACGACAACTGCTGTTCCGGCAGGAACACTTCCTTGGCTTCTACGCCCGGCGTAGCAGCAGCCTTGCGCAAGTCGATAGCCGATTGACCGACGGCGATACCGTTGGTGATCGAGAACAGGGTTTCACCCCAGTAGATGGTGTGCTTGCCGAGCTTGACGTTGACCGGCACGCTGCCGAGGTCGAACTTGGTGAAGACGAAGGCGTCAAGAATTTCGCCGCCCTTGCCATACCAGCGGCTGACGTCGTTGTTCCACTTGCCGCCCGGGAAGAGCAATGAACCGAGGTTGTTCAGCGGGCCACCGGTACGCGGCGCGTTGCCGTCATACACCGAGTCGTACCACAGCGCGGCACTGACGCGGAAACCCGTGTCCTTCTTGTAAATGAAGTCAAACTCGGAAAGGTCGTCGAAACGATTGGTGATCATGTCACCCGACTTCCACTTCGACTCACTGGCACCGACCACCGCGCTACCGGACTGGTAGTAAGCGGGATCCTGCATACGCCAACCGGCGTTGTAACGGATGGTGTTATCCCAACGAACGTCGAGATCTTCGTTGTCCGTGTCTATCTTGAAAGCATTGGCGGAGCCGGAAAACGCCATGGCTGCCAGGATGGAAACCGGCAGAATTGCGCGGCGGAACTGCTTTGAACTTTTTTTCACGTTTGATGCCCTCCGAGTAAGTTCGTACTTCAAAAAAATCAATTTATTTCGGCAAAAGCCGGAACACAAACAAGGTTTGGATTTTTTACACCCTCCCCCGCACCACATTCAATGTCATCAAAGCCATTTGTAGTCTGCCTCCCTGATCTGGCTTCGGCCGGATTGCCGAACCCAAACCGAACAACCTACAGGTGTCAATGATTTGAATTTCGTGGATCGAGGCTCAAAGTAACAGAGTGTAAAAATTGCGTCAATCGGGATTTTGGAAATCAGTTGCATGAATCCAACAGTCAGCATCCATGCGGCTTGGCGCGATTTTTATTGCTGCACCGCACCAAAATCGTTTGGCATCAAATCTGACCAAAATACCGCTTCAAACACGACATTTAGTTGCCGCCAGCTAAATAATGCCGTCACGCC
>CANJXH010000053.1 GCA_947478755.1 Betaproteobacteria bacterium
ACCACTGAATGAAGCTCGGGACGAAGACGGCCGAAAAAATCAGGAAGCCGAAGGTTCCCATCTCGTAAAGGTGGGTTTCTTCCTCGGTTTCAAGCGTCTCGTAAGGATGCGTCAGTACCGCCCGTGGTGCACGCTCGTTGAACCACTGGACGAATTCTTCCGCGTCACGGATGCGGGCATCCGGCGATTCGGCGCGATCACCGCTGCGCAACGAAGGATAGAACGCCTGCCAGAAGGTCATGTACTTGAAGTCGCCGCTGGCAGCGATCAGCTGGTGCAGCTTGGTCGAACCGGTGCGGCCACCACCGGTCAGCATCAGCGGGCGGACAATTTCCTGATCATCGATTTCGGGGTGATCGCGGTAGTCGCGGAACATGCGCAAGCGGTTGGTCAGCGTGCGCAATATCCTTTTTTCCATCGCCATGACGCCGGCCACGTTCAATTGCGCTTCATTGTTCAGCGAGTTCAACAGGCGGCGAAGTGGCTCTTCGATTTCAGGATCGGCAACATCGTTGATTCCCGTAATGGCCCTGGCTTTGGCCAGCAACTGTTCGCTGGTGGAGGTGATCTGATGCGCGGTCAAGGTGTGATGCTCCTCAAGGTGAAAGTGACGTGTCGCTGAAAGAAGGTTGTTCAGAGATAGCTGTAATGGGTCATCTCCTGCGCTTTGTCCCAGAGCTTTTTGCCGAGTTCAATGTCGTGGGACAGGGCGCGCGATTTCTGCACGGTCGGCGGGCCCTTGAAAGTCATGAAGCCGCCAGGCCCGACATAATCGCCGCCCTTGATATCCGGGCTGGTCGCGCCCATCAAGGCAGGCAGCGCGCCATTGAGTGCGGACTGGCCGTAAAGCCGCAAGGCGATTTTGGAGGACATTGAATTGCGGCCGAGATCGGAGCTGGTGACGCCCGGGTGCGCGCCGACCGATATGCTGGTGCTGCCTGCTCGCGCCAGACGTCGTTGCAACTCGTAGGCGAACACAAGATTCGCCAGCTTGCTTTGTGCGTAGGCTGCGGTTTTGCTGTACGGCTTTTCGGCGGCAAGGTTGTCGAATTCCAGTTTGCCGAACCAGTGCCCGACGCTGCTCATGGTCACGATGCGCGACCCCGATGCGTTGCAGAGCAGGGGCAGCAGCCGTCCCGTCAACGCAAAGTGTCCGAGGACATTGGTGCCGAAGTGCATTTCGAAGCCGTCAGCCGTCCAGCTGAGCGGCATGTCCATCACGCCGGCATTGTTGATCAGCACGTCGATGCGCGGAAGGTTTGCCGTGCACCAGTCTGCGAACTCGGCCACTGACGCTAGGCTCGCCAGATCGAGTTTGGCCACGATCACATCGGCATCGCCCTGGCTGGCCTTGATCACCGCCAACGCGGCGTTCCCTTTGTCCAGGTTGCGACAGGCGAGGATGACCTTGGCTCGCTTTGACGCCAACGCTTTCACGGCGGCCAAGCCAATGCCGGTATTGCCGCCGGTAACGACAAAAGTCCTGCCCTGCTGGTCGGGCATGCTGTCGCAGTTCCACATATGCTTTGCTTCCTTCATTGGATAGCGAGATGTTTCATCGGCCCCGGCATGTCCGGTATCAGCTGCATGCCCGGTGGCGCGGCAATCACGTCCTTGACGCGGTTGAACACGCTCAGTGCCTGCATGACGTGGCCGTTGTCGCGCTCGATGCGCACCTTGGGTGAGAGCACATTGCCCTTCACCTCCCACTGGATGTGTTCTGTTTCGCCTTCGTTGAACAGCACGCGCGAATCCGACTGCACGGTGGCGGTGACGCCTTCCGCCGTCTTGGCCTCGACATAGGTGCGCAGGCCGGCACAGCTGCCGGCGGGCAGCTCGCGCTTGAGCAGCTTGCAATAGAAGGGATGGGGCAGGATCACCGGAACCTGCTTGTAGGTGCAGTCGGTCATGGTGTAGCCGAGTGCGCGCAGGGCGAGTGCCGGAATCATCTTGTAGAGGGCGCGACCATAGGCGTTCTTGCTCGGGTCGTTGACCTTCACCTCGAATTCTTCCGGCGTCATGCCGACGCCGGCACCGAGCGTGATCACTTCACCGAAGCTTTCCAGATTGGTCACGCTCACGTTGTGGATCGAGTTGATTTCGTCGCAGACGCCAGCCACCGTCATCAACGACCAGATGCGCGACATGTCCCACACACCGGTACCGGCCCAGGTGACCTTGTTCCTGCGTGCAAGCTGGTCGATCTTTGCTGCAGTCTCCGGGTCTGCGAATTGCGGGATATACGATTCGGAGCCGTGACAGACCACGTTGACACCCGCATTCAGCAGGCGTTCGTAGGCAGGGAAGTTGTCCTTGAGCACGTCGTACATGGTGACGATGCCGATGTCTGCACCGAGCCCGGCGAGCTGCGAATAGTCTGCCTTGTCGCAATCCTGCACGACAACGCCGTAATCATGGTCGAGGCCGGCGACGCGGCCGATGTCCTGGCCTACCTTGGCGCCCGCTCTGTTGTAGGCGGCGACGATGGGCCAGCCCTTTTTGGCAGCGAAGCGCACCATCATCTGGCCATAGTTGCCGATGCCGTAGAGCGCGATGCGGGGTTTGAAGTGTGCGGTGGTCATTGGTTCCTCCTCGTTTAGCCGACCACGCCGGAGCCGGCAAAGTGGTCGTAGTAAAAAGCAAAAGTCTCGCGTACCTGTTCTCTGGTGAGGCCATAGGTTTCCAGCAGGTATTCGTGTTTGCCGCCCTGGTGGCGCGGGTTGGCGGCCTCCCAGTCAGCACAGGCCCGGCGTGCCGCAGCGTCAAAGGGCAGACCGGCAAAGGCATGCACCCGCTCCGCCACTGCCATGCCGTCACGGTTGATGTCGTCGAAGCGGATGTCGCAAAAGGTTGATGGGTCCAGCAGGGCGCGCTGCGCCACGTTGCGGCGCCACTCACCAGACCAGTAAGTCAGCACCTCGTTGCCGAGCACGGCAAGGTCGAGATTGTCCGAGATCATGCCGCGCGATAGTTCCTGCAGACTGCATAGCGAGGCCATGGCGACCTCAACATTGCGGTGACAGAAGACGAATTTCGCACCGGGGAACACCTTGAGCAGGGTCGCCGCATTACCGATGTGGATGGGGGACTTCAGCACCCATGGCCGTGCGCTGTGGTTGGTGCCGCGGTTCGCCTTGCGGTCTTGCCATTGCAGGTACTTCAGCACCGTGCGCAGGAACTCGTAGACGCGGATGTCCATCGGCGTCCACTTTTCCATCCATTGCGCAGCGCCGCAGCGCATGCCGTCGGTGGGGGCAATGAAGGTCATGTCGTGGAGCAGAAAGTCCTCTTCCGCGTCCATTGGCGGTGAAGGGTGCGCTGCCCACATCTCGGGGAAGGCCTGCCGTCCCATCTCGGAGGCCTGCTCTGCGAAGGCGATGCGCGGGTCCGGCCCGTTCGAGGGCATATCCGGCGAGGTGGCGTCAAACGGGGCCGGGTTGAGCAACTTCCACAACTGCAGCGACTGAGTTGCCGGGCTCACCGATATCAGGCGTTGCAGCTTGGTGGTGCCGGTGCGGGCAAAACCGCTGATCACCAGCGGCGGCGCCAGCGCCTCGTCGAGAATTTCCGGGTGCAGCTTCAGGTCGCGTTGCATGCGAAGGACGTTGACCAGCGTGCGCACCAGCCATTCCTCCATGATCGCCAGCCCGGTCGGCGTCAGCGCCACTTCTTCGTTGATGGCGTCCACCGCGCGTCGATAGTCGCCGATATAGCCGTCGTTGCCGAACTCACTCAGTCCGGTTTCGTTCAAGGCCTTGTCGAGCAGCACATCGGCCGAAATCCTGTTATTTGCCATGGTTGTCCTTTGCCTAAAGGTCGTAAGGCCGGGCATCGGGGTGCCAGCCGTTGGTGCCGACCGAGCCGTCGAAGACTTCCGGCATCACCAGTCCGCCACGGATGTTGTCCGTGCTCTCGAAGATGCCGAAGCCGACCTTGTCGCCCCAAGTCACGCGGCAGTATGAATCGTAATAGAAGGTCGTGTGGATAAAGTTCATGTCTAGGCCGATGGTGGGGCAGATCGGGTCGAAGCGGGCCTCGAACACCTCACCCGTGGTCAGCGTCATGCGCACCGTGCCGCCGAGGTTGGTCGCGCCGTCGTCGCTAATGATGGCGCGGGTGCTGACCGTGCTGGCAAGCAGCACCTTGTTGCCGCGGATCACCCAGCCCAGTCGCGCCAGCTTGTTGTCGGCGGACTGGAAGGTCATGGCGACGAAAGAATTGCCGGGGCCGAGGTCGGCGACCAGCCAGCGATAGGAGCGCATCTGGCTCAGGTCGCGCGTGCCCCAGGCGTGGTCGCGTACGCCAAAGGCGTCAATCGCGCAGGTCTTGCCCTTGATCACCATGGTGCCGGTGATGCGGCAGGCGGCATCGACATGGGCGCTCAGGATCGATTCGGCAGTGGCGAGCCCGGCCTTGCGATGGGCGTCGATCGGCGGCACGGTCAGCTCGACCGTGAACTGCGCCTCAACATCGTCGCTCTTCAGCGTCCAGCGAATATGTTCGCCATCGAATTCATAGCGCAACGAGTCGTCGCCATTGCCGAATCCATTCTCGAATACGTCCTGCGGCCTCAGGGGCAGGTTGCCGATGCATCGGTAGGTGCCGGCCGGCGAGACGACGACAATGTTGAACTGGCTGCGCCCGCCCTGGTAGTTGGCTTCGCGCCCGAGCCGGAAGTTGCCGGCGATGCGCTGCTTCGGGTCATACCAGTACAGAACGTAGCTCTCCTGCCAATTTTCTTCTTTCCCTGGCGGGTGCGGTTTTTCGTCCGCAGGTGAGAAGATGTTTACCTTGCTGCCGTCGATGAACTCCATCATCAATTCCTTTCCTGGTGGTTACATTTTTTCTGGCTGTCGAGCACGCTTTGCCAGATGAACTCCAGCGAACCGCGTTTCACCATTTCCATCTCCGGCGGCACTGCGCGGAAGACCAGCATCATGCTCATGTACACCTTGAATGCGGCAACGGTATAGAAATAGTCCCAGTGAGCCAGTTTCCGTCCGCGCACCCGCTCGTACTCATCCTTTCGTTCCTCAATCGAGGGGCAGCCTTCCAGTGGCGGATAACCGAGGCCGAGGAAGGCGTGGGTGAAAGCCTGGTAGGCGACATCGTTGGCCGGGTTGCCAAGAAAGGCAAGTTCCCAGTCCAGTACTGCTGTGAGCCGGTTGTCCTTGAACATGTAGTTCGGCAACATGCTGTCGCCGTGGCACAGGCAGATGTAGTCTTCCTTCGGCTGGTTTTGCAGCAGCCACTTGCGCATCGGTTCAAGCGCCGCCGCTTCGTTCGGGCAGCCCCACGATAGTGAAGTCCAGTGCCAGTCGAGGTCGCGTTCCAGTGTCGTGTTGCCATTGCCGCGCCTGGTCAGGAATTCGATGCCCAGCTTCTTCCAGTCGAGTGCATGGACCTTTCCCTGTCCGGCGATGGACGCAAAAATCATCTTGCGACGGTTTTCCGGGGTGGCTTCGATCATCGGGCCGACCTTGTGATACGACGGTGGCGGTGTTTCGCCTTCGACGCGTTCCATCAGGTAGCCGATGACGCCCAGCGTGCTGCCGTCGGCATCAATGCCGGCGATGCCGGGAACGGGTACGCCGCTGCCTTGCAGGCCTTTGAGGATGACGTACTGGCCGGGCAGGTTGTAGGCGTGGAACAGGCCGCCCTCCGTGGCGTAGCGGAGGACCAGCTCCCTTTTGCGGCGACCACCGTCGGCGTCGAACTCGGCGCTGAACAGCAGCGTGCCGCTGGAACCTCCGGCAGTAGGGACGCGCATGTCGGTGATGACGACATTGCCCTTGACGCCGGGTTGGGTTCCCAGAAAACGCGTCAGTCGCTTTTCCCAAAGCGAAAAATCGACGGCACCCAGCAGTTCCTTTCGGTGCTTGACCGAGGTGTCCGGATCGAATTCATCTTGCTGGCTCACATCTGCTCCTTGCGTGTTATTTGAAACCCCGGGTCAAGATGGCCAAAGTCGGAATGTTCATGGTTTGTAACTGCTTCGCTGTGGCATTTCATGCGCTTACGCATCCTGTCGCCAACGGCGCCGAGTTGTTCCATTCGCTCAATTACACCCCGAATGGTGAGCGAAAAATTGGACTGGAGGGAATATCATATTGACCTGAGTGGAAGCAAAGACGGCAAGAGGCCGTAAAGCGTCTTGTCCCAGTCGGCAAAGCAGATGAAATGACAAAACAAGAATTCAGGAGGTGGCATTCATGAACAATCCGAACGCAAACGCGAGACGCATCAAGTCCAGGCCGGACCCCTTGAATCTGTATGTGAATTCGGAGATTTGCACCTCCGAGTGCGAGGTCGAAGCGAATACGTCAGCGGCGACCGAAAAAAGCTCGTTCAGCCTCATGAGGCTTGGCGCTGTCGACGTGCTTCGCTGCGAAGGCTTTGGCCTGCGCTGGACCAAGCGCGGCTACCACCACATTCGTGCCGACCGCGGTGACGACATATTGATTGCGGTTCCGCTCATTGCCAATTCGATCGTTTCCCAGTCGGGGAATATTGCCCATGTCGGCGCCGGCGAATTTGTCTGCCTGAGCACGGCAAAGCCGTTCAGCGTCTGCACCTCCGGTCCGCGACCCGACAGCAGTTTTTCGGTCTACTTGGTGCGGATTCCTGCCGCCTTGCTGCGGCAATACGTCCCCTTGATTGACAACTGCTGCAGCCGTTCCGTCGCGATCCGGCCGGGTGCGGGGAAGATCATGCTGAGCTTGTTTGAGCAGGCGCTGGCGCAAGGCGCGTCGCTGAGCAGCAGTCAGTCGCAGCGTTTTGGCACCATGCTGATCGATGCAGTTGCCAGTACCACCCAGGAAGCCCCGGAGTTGCAGCCTTCATTGACCCAGTCGCGTGAAAGTTCACAGCAGCGGGTCTTGCGCCAGGCGAAGAAATACATTGAATGCAATTTCTCGGACTCGGCGCTCACCAGCGCGGAGATTGCACATTACTGCAAGGTGTCAGTCCGCTATCTCAATGCCGCGTTCTCGGCGCATTCGACGACGGTTGGCGCCTATTTGCGCGAATGCCGCCTGACGCAATGCCGTCTGGAATTGATGAGCCCGGCATTGCGGGACAAATCGATCGCCGAAATATCAATGCGCTGGGGCTTCAATGACGCAGCCTATTTCAGTCGCGCCTACAAGGACAAGTTCGGCCAAGCCCCCAGTGTCGAACGCAAGGCTGGTATCAGGCGTGCTCGCCATAACTGAAAAAGCTCGTAAGGTTCGTCACTCGTCGGGAATGTTGAAACGCGTCCGGTAATTCCGCCAGACCTTGTGGGCGCGTTCGATGGCGGCAGCATACATGTTGATACATGTTGCGGCCGGCCACCGGCGATTACGCACTCTTTGCCAGATTTTCGGCTGCTTTCGCAATTCGCACCGGTATTGCACTCTGTCTTGCCATCCACGTATAAGGGTCGCAATCGCGATCGGTGGAACTGAGTCGGCTGGTGCAGCCGCCATGGCGGACCGGGTCTTCCGCTTCGTTCGGATTCACGCCCCAGCCGTGGGCCATGGAAACGCAGCCCTCGCGCAATTCAGGAGCTTCGGCGACAAGGCCGTAGATGGTGCCGGTGTCTGACGTGATCTCGGCGACGTCACCAGCACGCAGGCCGAGGCGCACCATGTCCGCAGGGTGCATGAATGCAGGGTTGGAGGGATGCTTTTTCTTCAGCGCATCAAGCTCGTGCCAGCTGGTGTTGTAGTGCTCGCGCAGGCGGCGTGACAGCAGCAACAGGGGAAATTCAGTGCTTCCGGAATACGCTGAAGTGGCGGCAACGTCGGCCAGCTCATCGAGCATGATCCCGTTGCCGATGTCGAAGCGGCCTTTCCAGTCCGCCGGCTTGGGCTGGACGGTCTTCTTCGGCACATCGAACACGTGGCCTTCGCGGCCCTTGGCGATGACTTCCGACAGCGGTACCGGCGAATCTTCGTAGCACATGGCGAGGATGTCCTCGTTGCGGTAGTCGCACTGCATGTCCATCGGATAGGCATGCGCCGCTGCTTCGTCCGGATGGGTATAGGTGAGTGGCTTGAAACTGAGTTGGCGGCCCATTTGCCGCGCAAGGCGAAAAAAGAAATCCCATTCGTCGAGCAGGTCCGAACCAGGCGGCTTCGGCAGCAGCGCGGGCGAGTACTGCGAATACGGAATGTCGTAGCCCCAGATCAGTCCGGCGTTGCCCGACCACTCAAAAAAGCTGCTCACGGTTGGCACTTCGAGCGGCAGCGTCGGTGCGATCACGTAGTGGCCGAGCCGCGCTGTGGCTGACATGGCCGGATCAACGGTGACCAGCAGGTCGAGCGATTGCAGCGCTCTTTGCACCTTGTGCTGGTCGGGAAAGGCCAGCATCGGATTGCCGCCGACGACGAACAGCGCCTTCACCTGCCCCTCGCCCGGCGTGAGGATTTCGTCGGGCAGGGCTGGTGCAGGCATGCCGGCTGCCGTGTTGGTGAGGCCATTGACACGCAGCTTCTCACCGAAGCCCCAGGCGGGCGTCGGGCCCGGAGTTGCGGCCATGACGGGGCCGGGCGGACGCAGCAGCACGCCGGGGTTGCCCACCGGCTCACCGGCACGCGGCCAGTGTCCGCAAAGCGTGACGAGGCAGCGTCCGAGATATTCGGTCAGCGCACCGCGCGGCGACATGTTGGGGCCGGTGCCGCACACCAGCATGCCTTTATTGCCTGCCGCGAACATGCGCGCGGCGGCAATCAGATCATTGGCTGCGATACCGGCACGTGTGGCAACGACGTCGGGCGTGAACGGCTCCACGGCAGTACGCAGTGCCTCGATGCCATCCGCCTCAGAAGCGACGAAGGCCTTGTCGTAGATGCCTTCGCTCAGTACGACGCGGATCATGCCGGCCACGATGGCGGGGTCTTCGCCTGGTTGGCACTGCAGGTGCAGGTCGGCATGGTGTGCGGTTTCACTGCGCCGCGGATCGACGACGATCAGCTTCATGCCGCGCTTCTTGCCTTCGACGATGTTGTGCGCGGGTGCCAGACCAAAGGCGCCGCTGAGAGCAACCACTTGGTTCTGCCCGATCACGATGGCGACATCGACTTCCTCGGAGTTGCGGCGACAGCCGGCGAGCCAGGGGCCATGCAGTGCATAGGCGACGAATTTGCCGGGCTGGTCGATGGTGGCGGAGTCGAAGAACATCTTCGAGCCGATGGCCTCGAGGAAGCTCTTGAGGAACATGCTGGCCTGGATGTTGAGGTAGCCGAAGGTACCGCAGAAGGCAGCCACCGAGCGCGGCCCGTGTTCGGCGATGATGGCTTCCAGCTTCGCCGCAATCTCGTCGATCGCCTGTGCGGAGCCTGTGGGTTCAAACTTGTTGCCGACGCGCTTTTGCGATGTCAGCAGCCGGCTCGGCAGACGATGGTAGTCGGCCATGGTTCGGCCCTTGACGCAGGAAAAGCCGAACGAGACCGGATTATGTTTGTCGCCGATGACATTGACCACCTTGTCACCTTCGAACTCCATTATCAGGCTGCAATTGGCGTGGCAGGCTCGGCAGACGGTATGTTCCCGGCGGTGCGTGGCTAATTCTGTGATGGTGGATGCTGCTGCGTTGCGCATTGGGGGGCTCCTGATTTTTATTTGTGCTATTCCTGTTGTTCTGATCACCGCGTTGCAGTGCTCGTTCGATCGGGTTGATCAGTATCCGGGTACGCTCTTGAGTGTCTTAGTTTTCTGCAGTTGTCGGGCAATTGTGCGGTACGACGTGGATACTTTTCAGAGCCAGTCGCTTACCTGGCTCCCGGTCATGCAGCGTGCTGCACGGCCGATTGCTTGACCCCTGCCGTTGCCGGTCCGCATACCTTGCTGCTGATCATGTAGCCCATCAGCAGCGACAGTCCGAAGCTGAGGACCGCGGCGGGGTAGGTGACTTCATAGCCATGACCCGAGTTCATCGCCAGCATGGTGGGCCAGCCGATGCCGCCCAGCGCAATGACCTGCGCGACCGGAACGACGAGCAGGATCAGCAGGCCGCCAGCGCCGCGAAACAGATCGCGCCAGACGTAGACCGTGGTCCCGATGACGACCGGCATCAGCGAATTACCCATCGCCTGCCAGAGCGGAAACCCGAACAGCATGAAGGGTTGCGGGCCGTGGTAGACATACACGCCCATCTGAAGTACCGGAATCTCGAGCAGGAAGTTGGCGAACCAGGCAAGTGCATAGAACTTCCAGAACTGGCTCTGGGTCATGCCCTCGTTCAGGCGCTTGTACACATAATTCCCCAGCCCACCCAGATAGCACGGGTAGGCGGCGAGCATCCAGAGCGGCACCGAGACATTGAATATCCGGTACAGCGGCACGTGCCCATGCTGCGGGTACCAGACCGCGCCAAGCGTGTCCCAGATGCATTCGGTGAGCGAGGCGACGACGGCGCCCCCCATGATGAAGATAGGTATCGCACTGCCGCTGCGCCTCGTATCGCGGATGACCCACACCATCACCAGGGCGAGGACGACAAAGTTGGACACCAGCATCTGGCTGTAGATGGGCGGCATCACCATGTCCAGCGGCGGCACGGGTATCTGGTTTTCCAGCATGTTGGACTCCTCCTTGTTTTTTTATGGGTGAAGCGTTTTTTCAGTGTGCATCGGCATTCGCCGTGGGTTTGTCGCTGACGACGGCTGGCGCAATCCGGTTCGTCGGTGAATCCAGGCGCGCGAACGGCACGCCCGGCCCGGGGCAATCATACGACGTACTCGGGCCGCACAGTCCTGCGGTCAGCCAGGGATGCGATTCCTCGGTCACGGTGAACTTGTCGCCGTGCAGAGACCAGAACATGTAGGGAATGTTGTAGGTGCCCAATATCCCGAGTTGCAGCACGCCGACAAAGGTCAGCCAGCGTGCGAAGGTGCGCACGCCGCCGCTTACACCAAGGCTGTCGATATTGCGGTCGGACCATGTCTCGCCCTTGTCGTTGCGGAAGCAATGGAAACAGGCGCCCACGGTGTAGGTTCCTGCCCAGGCCACGATCTCGTAGACAGGGAACTGATGCGGCGTGCCGGCAAACAGGGTGAGGGACGGAATCGTGCTCGGGAAGATGAACAGGCCGGCGCGATGGATGAAGCTCTCGATCAGGAAATCGAAGACGCAGAAGCCGAGGAAGGTATAGATGCCCAGCTTCGCCGGCGTCAAGGACGGATTGCGTGCCTTGGCCCGGCTCATCAGGCGCGCGCCGCACCAGGCCGGCAGGCCGTAGATCCAGAAATAGCCGAGCCCGGCAAAGGCGATCGGCAACGGCGTACGGTATGCCGAGGGGTTGGATACCGGGAGATAACCCATCCACGAGCCGTAGTTGATGAAGATGTCGTTGTAGAGCAGCGTCGGGCGTATCCACGCATGCCACGGTTCCTGTACCACCAGCGTGAAGCAGGCGAGGAAGAAGAGGCCGTCAAAGCTCAGCTTGCCATCGCGAATGAAGGGCTTGGCGATGAAGTGGTAGAAAATCCAGAGCGTCAGCGCGACCATGAAAACCTCAAGGCCACGGATGAACATGACATAGTCGTGGGGCGCCTTGTCGCGGCCGAAGGTGACAGGCTTGAAGTCGGGCCCGGTGACCCAACTGATCATGCAATACAGGAACAGCGCGAACCAGAAGGCGCCCATCAGTATCCAGAACCGGGTTGCCGTCGCGGCATTGCGGTTGCCTGTCGCCAGCCCCATTGTTTGTGCAGACATCGTGTCTCCTCCAGCCTTGAATGGTGATTCCCGGCATTCACAGGCCGGGGCAGTCAGCAATCTACCGCACTCCGTCCGCAATATCTTGTACGGAATTACCGGCGGAGTTGCACAGAAGGGCACAGGGGCGAGGGCGGTTCAGCCAGCCAGTCGCAGGGCCTGGCTGCGGGTTTCGCTGGGGGTCTGGCCAAAGCAGCTGCGATACGCGCGGCTGAAATAGGCGGCGTCGGCAAAGCCCCAGGACATCGCGATCTGCATGACGGACTTTCCGGCCAGGGCGCTGCTCTGCAGCGCAAGTCGACATTGCTGCAAGCGGGCTTCACGGATGAACGAGCCGATGGTATGGGGTGAGTCGGCAAAGGCTGCGCGCAGATAGCGTATCGACACCCTACAGTGGTTGGCGATGAACGCCGCGTCAAGTTCGGTATTGGAAAGGTTGGCCAGCATGAAGTTCTGCGCCCGCTCGCGCAGGCGCGATTTTGCCGGGCTGGCGGGGTTCAGCCGGAGCAGGGCCAGTTCGGGTGCGGCCATTGCGGTATCGGCGATGGCATCGATCAGGGCATTGCTGAAATGCTGCGCTTGCACGTCCGACAGCGAACCACCTTCCTCCATCGCGAGATCAAGCAGGGAAAGCATGATCCGACCGGCACCGGGCCGAATCTTGATCGGCTGGCTGCAGCATTCGTCAATGCCGTGAAAACGCTGGCGCAACAAGGGCCCGGAAACACGGACGATTGTGTGGGCAAAGCGGGCATTCGGGTGCGGCGCGGAAATCACGGCACCGAAGGGGCGCGCGGTAGAGAGAAACGAGAAATTGCCGGCTTCAAAGTCGGTCTGCGTGCCGCACTGCGTCAGGCGGACGCGGGCCTCGTGGGGAATGCAGATCAGAAAATCGTCGGACGGATGTGCCGCGATATGGCATGGCTTGCGGTTGCCCTCGCGGTAACCGATGCCCTCGTCACGGATCACCGACACGCCGGGAAGGTCGATGCTGCCGAAACTGGTGACGCTGAGGCGGGCCATGTCCCTGCCGAGACCATATTCCATCGAGCAGATGGAGGCATCGAACAGGTTGCGCAGCCGGCTGGCGTCCTTCGCCGGGATACTCTGTTCCATCTGCGTCCAGGACATGGTCTTCTCCTCGCTTCTTATTTGCGGCGTATTACAACCAAACCCCGTTGCCCGGTCAAGCCGTGTTCCGCAGTGGTCAAGTCGCGATGTTATCCAGCACAAGCCGCAAATTGGCAGCTGCGATAAGCTTCGGGGCCACATGGAGGGGAAAAGCAAATGAGCAAGCGCGTCATTGTCATCGGTACCGGCATTTGCGGCCTTACCGCCGCCTACCGCCTGCGCCAGAAGGGTTTCGACACCGCGTTGCTGGAGCGCGCAGAGCGCTTTGGCGGGCGCACCAAGTCCGATTACCACGATGGCTGGGTCGACGACCTGGGCGGCTCGCTGCTCGCCACCACCTACGTCGAAGCGCTGCGCCTGGCCGAGGAAGTCGGCCTCAAGCCGATGTTCGAGGACTTTGGTGGCGCAATGCAGATCTATATCAAGGGCGTGTTCTACGACCTCGACATGGGCAACCCGTTGAAGGCCGTGATGAACATGCCCTTCCTCAGCTGGGGCAGCAAGCTAAGCCTGATCCGGTTGGTGCCCACCCTGCTCAAGTACTGGAGCAGGGTCAATCTTCACAACCTGTCCGGACTGGCCGAACTTGATACCGAGAGCGCCGAATCCTTCTGCCTCAAGCGCGTCACGCCCGAGGCCTATGATCGCCTGCTCAACCCGTTGACACGCTCCATGTTCGGCCACGATTGCAACGAAATCTCGGTCGTCGAAATGCTGTGGATGCTGAAGACCTACGCCACCGCCGGCGCGGTGGGGTTCAAGGGCGGCATGAACACCTTTACCGAAGCGCTGGCCAAAGGGCAGAACATCCTCACCGGCCATGACGTGCAGCGCGTCGAGCAGACCGCCAGCGGCGTGGTCGTCAGTGCGAGGACGCCGCAGGGAGAGGTGAAGCTCGAAGCCGACTACTGCGCCATCGCCTCCGACGGCAAGGACATGCAGCGCATCTACGGCCACGCGCTGACAGCGCGGCAGAACCACTTTCTCGACAAGCTCGACTACAACCCGCTGTCGATGGTGTTCTTCAAGTTCGACATCAAGCCCGAGGGTGTCGGCGCCATCGTCGAGATCCCGCGCTCCGAAGATCCCGACCTCGCCGCCCTGGCCTGGTACGACCTCTGGGGCCAGACCAAGGCCCCACCCGGCAAGTCCGCGCTGATCGTGCTCGGCATGAACAGCTGGCAGTACCCCATGTACGAAAAGCCGGTCGAAGAGCGCATCGCCAGCGCCCGTGGCTATCTGCAAAAGTACTACCCGCACCTGGTCGAGCACGTCGTGAGTGTCGGCGTCACTCCATGGCCGCGCGGCACCACGGTCGGTCGCGTCGGCAACTACAAACGGCTGAAGGACTTCATCGCCGACATCAACACCACGGGCCGCGTGCAATACGGCGGCGACTACTTTGCCCAGTCGAGCATCGGCACCGCTGCAGCGACGGGTGAAGACCTGGCGCGCCGCATGGCCGCCGCAATCGTTTGAGGAGGAGAGTGAGATGACTGCTGAACGGAACCGGGAAATCGTGCGCAACATCTATCGTGACGCCGCTCGCGGCGATCTCGGTTTTGTGAATTCGCGGCTGTCACCCGAATTTGCGGTGATCGAGGCCGATGGCCTGCCGTATGGCGGCACCTACACCGGGCCGCAGGGGTTGGTGGAGGTTTTCGGGCGGATTCGTGAAACCTGGGAAGGCTTCCTTTCGAGCCAACCGCATTCATGGCCGACGGCGATCTTGCGGCCGTGATACTTGACGGGACGGGCAGCAGCCGGAAGACCGGCAAGACGTTTTCAATGCAGCTGGTCGAGGTCTGGCGCTTTTCGGGCGACAAGATCGTCGAGCTGCGGCCCTTCTACTGGGACACCCATGCGCTGCATCTGCTGAACCAGTAGCGCTGGCTGCAGCGGACAACAAAAAAGGCGGCCAGGGCCGCCTTTTTGATTTGTTCGAAATGCTATTACCAATTACTTGACGCGATTCTTGTATTCGCCAGTGCGGGTGTCGATTTCGATCTTGTCGCCAGTGGCAACGAACAGCGGCACCGGCAGCGTGAAACCGGTGTTGATCTTGGCCGGCTTCATCACCTTGCCCGACGTATCGCCCTTGACGGCCGGTTCGGTGTAGGTCACTTCGCGGACCACCGAATTTGGCAGTTCGACCGAGATGGCCTTGCCGTCGTAGAACACCACTTCGCAGGCGAGGCCGTCTTCGATGTAATTCAGCGCGTCACCCATGTTTTCGCCTTCAACCTCGTACTGGTTGTAGTCGCCATCCATGAACACATACAGCGGGTCGGCAAAGTAGGAATAGGTTACTTCCTTGCGCTCAAGCTGCACGGTTTCAAACTTGTCGTCGGCCTTGTAGATCGCCTCGCTGGGCGCGCCAGTCAGCAGATTCTTCATCTTCATCTTGACGACGGCGGAACTGCGGCCACCTTTGCTGTATTCAGCCTTTTGTACGACGAGCGGAGCACCGCCAACCATGATGACGTTGCCGGAACGGAGTTCTTGTGCGATTTTCATGATGAAAAGCCTTGGGTCGAATGAACGGACAATTTTGGAAAGCGCGCGATTGTACCTGCCAAGTGCTTGCCGGCCAAGCAGTTTTCGGGATTTTGTGGGGCTTGAGCGGCGGCCGGGCTTGTGCCCTGCGAGCCGGGCATTTCGGGCCTTTTGCAGCAGTTGATCCCTGGGGCGGAGAAGCCTGGTTCGTGGCGGTGGCCGCGTTGGACGATGTGCGGTGGGCGATGGGAGGAACTCTGTCGTTCAGAAAGTCAAATGTCACTGACCCCTTTGGGTCTCCCTCTTTGGGCCTTGATTCGCATGGCAAGGAGCATCTGGCTTGCCGCGGTGAAGCAAGTTGGGTAGAGTCGATGCAAATGGCAAGTGTACGAGAGACAGGTGAAAACAAATTGAGCCTGGCTCCTTTGATTCTGAGCCTACTATCAAGGATAGAAAAAGTCAGACAACGTGAGACGGAATGACATGCGCGAGAAATTGTTACCAAGCCTCGTCACTTTGATGTCTATAGGGTTCCTTCTGCTGCTAACTTTCCCTACTAACGCCAATGCGTGTGTGCGTTGGAGCAAAGGATCTGACTCTTTCGACGAATTGATCAATCAGACGAATCAAATCGTACTGGCGAGGTTTTCTTGCGATGACCAGCGTATACCTCGATGTGGATTCAAAGTAGTGGAATACCTCAAAAACGTTGTAGACCCCATGGTCACGACGAGGCAGGAGTGGGCTGCAATCAGCGCATGGCTTCGTATCGCAAACGATCCGATGGAATCGGTAACTACCAACGAATCATCGGATTTCAATGCCCATACCGACCCGAAGTTTTGGTTCAGAGAGGTACAAAGAGCAAAAAGAGGCGCACGTGAGTGTCACGCCGAGTTCTCCTTTGAAGCGAACAAGGAGTATCTGGTTTTCGTTGATTCCATCGGCAGCAGGTATGCGGCTGAGAAAATTGAAAAGCCTGATGATGCGTGGCTGACCTACGTGAAAAGGCGGTTGGAAATGAAGCGTCCGGATGCGGAATCATCGCAGCCGGGCTGCCCGTCCTATGGATCCACGTTTGCGAATCTCACTACAGACCCGGCGGTCAAGATGACTGGCCCACTTAACGTTGATGCGATTGAACGTGACAACA
>CANJXH010000054.1 GCA_947478755.1 Betaproteobacteria bacterium
TACGCGCTTAGTTGTTGAACTGGTCAAGGCAGTGCGCGCAGCCATCGGCCCCGAGATGCCGATATCGTTGCGTTTCTCGCAATGGAAATCGCAGGACTACGACGGCCGCCTGGCGCAAACGCCAAAAGAGCTGGAAGAAATCCTTGGCCCGATCGCCGATGCCGGCGTGGATATCTTCGACGCCAGCACGCGCAATTTCACGGCGGCCGAATTCGAAGGCTCGCCGCTTGGATTGTCGGGCTGGACCAAAAAACTCACCGGCAGGACCACCATGATGGTGGGCGGTGTCGGCGTGCAGCGCGGCAAGTACGATTCGGCCTTGAAGCCACCGTCAACGGTGAACAACCTCGATCAGGTGATGGAGCGTTTCGAGCGGGGTGACTTCGACCTGCTCAACGTGGGACGTTCGCTGGTGAATGATCCCAACTGGTTGCGCCGCGCAATCAATGGCGAGGAGTTCCTGCCCTTCGATCCCAAGTCGATGGCGATGCTGACCTGAACGGCAATGTAAAGTACGATACGCACCTCGGAATGTGAACATCCCGAACCCCCAACCGAATTCATAACAAGGAGTCTTTCAATGTCTACCACCGTCACCCTTGGCGGCAATCCCGTACAAGTCGCCGGCGATCTGCCCAAGGCCGGCCAGCAGGCCAGACCGTTTTCACTCGTCGGCAAGGATCTGGCCGATGTCACGCTGAAGAACTTTGCCGGCAAGCGCAAGATCCTCAACATTTTCCCCAGCGTTGATACGCCGACCTGCGCGACCTCGGTACGCCAGTTCAACCAGAAGGCCAACGACAAGCCCAACGCCGTCGTGCTCTGCATCTCGGCCGACCTGCCATTTGCCCAGGCACGCTTTTGCGGCGCCGAAGGCCTCAACAATGTCGTCACGCTGTCGACCATGCGCGGCCAGTCCTTCCTCAAGGACTACGGCGTTGCTCTGGAGACCGGCAAACTCGCCGGCCTTGCTGCACGTGCGGTTGTGGTGCTCGACGAAAACGACAAGGTGCTGCACAGCGAGATGGTTGGCGAAATCGCCAACGAGCCGAACTATGACGCAGCGTTGAAGTCACTGGGCTGATAGCCGGCAAAACGGATTCAGAAACGCGGGCACATCGCAGGATGTGCCCGCGTTTTTCATTCCAGCTTGTCCGCTTTCAGCAACTGCGGGAACCAGCGCATCCACAGGATCGTCACCGACAGGCTGCAGACGCCACCGAGGATCACCGCCGGCACGGCACCAAACCATGCGGCCGTGACGCCCGACTCGAATTCTCCCAGCTGGTTGGAGGCGCCAATGAAGATGGAACTCACTGCGCTGACGCGGCCGCGCATGTGATCCGGCGTTTGCATCTGCACCAGGCTGCCGCGAATCACCATGCTGATCATGTCGGCGGCGCCGAGGATCGCGAGCAGCACCAGCGACAGCCACAGATTGGATGACAGGCCGAAGCCGATGGTGGCGACGGCATATACCGCGACGGACAGGAACATGATCCGACCCACGTCCTTTTTCAGCGGCACCTTTGCCAGAAATGCGGACATCAGCAGCGCGCCGACTGCCGGCGCTGATCGCATCAGGCCGAGGCCCCAGGCGCCGGTGTGCAGCAGTTCCACGGCAAGGATGGGCATCAACGCCGTCGCGCCGCCGAACAGCACTGCGAACAGATCCAGCGATATCGCGCCGAGGATGATGCGCCGGGAGCGGATGAAACGCAGGCCATCGGTGAATCGTTGCCATTCCCCGCCCTCAACGGGTCGGCGTTCGTGGGGCGCCGATGGAATCGAAAAATAGCCGATGGCGGCACCGACGAACAGTGCAAGGGTCACTCCATACACCACGCCTTCGCCGAATCCGTACAGCAGCCCTGCCAGTGCCGGGCCGACAATGAACGCAGCCTGTATCCCCGAAGCATTGAGGGCGATTGCGCGGCCAAGCATAAATGATGGGACCAGCGAGGGCAGCAGCGACGCGGTGGCCGGCATCTCGAATGTACGTGCTGCCCCCGAGACGAAGATCAGTGCAAAAATCCAGTGGCGGTTGACGGTGTGGGTCAACGTCAACGCCAGCAATGCACCCAGCACGATCACCTGTACGATCTGTGACCCGATGGCAAGTGCCTTGCGGTCATGCGTGTCGGCCATATTGCCCGCCGTCGCGGTAAGAAAGATGCGTGGCAGGAACTGGAACAGTCCGACGATGCCGATATCCATCGCATCGCCGGTGAGTTGATATATCTGCCAGGCCACGGCAACAGAGCGCATCTGGTTGGCCGCGGCGGTGAATATGCGCGCGCCCCAGAAATGCATGAAGGCTCGCTGACCGAAAAGCGAGTCGGTATTTTCGTTGCGACTATCCACGTTCAAGGCAGGGGAATCCAGTCGGTCTCGCCGGGTATCTGCGCCATGGTCTGGTTGCGCCATGCTGTCTTGGCCTGCTCGATGCGATCGCGCTGCGTGGAAACAAAGTTCCACCACATGTGGCGACGCCCGTCGAGCGGATCGCCACCGATCACGACATAGCGCGCGCCCCGTGGCGCACGAATCATGGTGTCCTTTCCGGTCTCCAGTGCGGCGAGGGTGAACGGCGGCAGCACCACGCCGTCCACCTCGATAGCCTCGTCCACCGAATAACAGCCATGTTGGATGTCGGCAGCATGCATGCGTGCCGGCAACACGAAGGTGCTGCGCGGTGCGGCCTCGATGTCGAGGTATTGGGTTTTGGTCAACGTCTCGACCGGAGAACGGTACTGGTGCAGTTCACCAATGAGCACGCGCACCTTGACGCCATCGCCAAACCAGCAGGGTATGGCAGTGGCTGGCACGTGCTGGAAGGAAGGGGCTGTCTCCTCATGCGGCTGCGGCAGCCCCACCCAGAGTTGCAGGCCGTGCGATCGCCAGCCGCTGCGCGAGAGGTCCGGCGGTGTCCGTTCCGAGTGCACGATGCCCGAGCCGGCTGTCATCCAGTTGATGGCACCGGGTTCGATGCGCTGGAAGCTTCCCAGACTGTCGCGGTGATCCATGGCGCCCTCGAACAGATAGGTGACGGTGGCCAGCCCGATATGCGGATGGGGCCCGACATCGTGGTTTTCGCCAGCGGCGGCGCTGACCGGCCCGAAGTGGTCGAAGAACAGGAATGGCCCGATCGATTGCATCGCTGCCGCCGGCAGCGAGCGTCGCACCTTGAAGCCGGGTGCTATCTCCTTGATGTGCGGGGGCAGCAGTTGGGCGATGGGCATGGATCAGTCCGCCAGCGTGGTGGTGATTTCCGTCGTCACACTTCCCATCAGTTTGTGGATCGGGCACTTGCCTGCGACGTTCAGCAGCTCCTGCCGCTGCGCATCGCTGAGATTGCCACCGAGGGTGATTCTGGTCGTCAGGCGATAGGTGCCGTTACGTTCGTCCTTGTCGTCGCGCTCCACGTCAACGCGCAGGTCTTCGAGCGGAATATTCTTGCGTTTGGCGTACCAGACCAGCGTCAATGCCTTGCACGAACCCAGCGCGGCGTCGTAGAGATCATGCGGGTTGGGGCCACTGTCTTCGCCGCCGACGGCAGGGGGTTCGTCAACGGCGAATTGGTGCTGGCCGATATGCACATGGTGGCGCATGGCGCCGCTTTTGTCGCGGATGATGGAAATGGTCATGAGGTTTCCGTTGCCAAGGTGTAAGGGATCGCCATTCGTGGCGCAGGTGTTAGTGTTGCAGAAGTTCGATGGAAAGCGAAGCGACGGCGGCAACCCGCGCCAGTGCATGTTGCGCTAAGCTCGAAACCTGCTGTTCTTTCTACTCATGGAGTGACAACAATGACCGCCCCCAAGATACTGGTTTTTGCCGGCAGCACGCGCCGCGATGCCTTTTCGCAAAAGCTGGCCGCAGCCGTCGTGCCGTTGCTCAAATCGGTTGGCGCCGAAGTCACGCATATCAACCTGGCCGATTTCGACATGCCGCTCTACAACGGCGACCTCGAAGCGGAGCAGGGCCTGCCGCCCAACACGCGTCGGCTACAGCTGCTGATCGCCAGCCACGATGCGCTGCTGATCGCGACACCGGAATACAACGGCAGCATCACACCGCTCGAACTCAACGTGCTGGACTGGTGTTCGCGCGCCGACAAGGACAACCCGGCGACGTCTGGGGCCGTCGTCTTTGCCGACAAGCCTGCGGCCATCCTCTCGTCTTCTCCCGGCCCGCTGGGCGGCATGCGGGCGCTGTTTCATTTGCGTGACCTGCTGGGCTACCTCGGCATGGTGGTCATTCCGCAGCAGCTTGCCGTGGGACGCGCGGGCGAGGCCTTTGCGGCCGATGGCAGTCTGGCGGATCCAAGGCAGCAGGCGGCACTGGAAGGCATCGCCCGGCGGCTGACCGAGGTTGCCGCCAGCATCAGAAAATAATCACTCAAAAGCAGAACGGAGGAAAACATGGCTGCAAAACCATCAGCAAAACTGACCGTGCCTGCCACCTTGGCCGATGTGAATGCCAAATGGCTTACCCAGGTGTTGTCGCTGAGCTGTCCCGGCGTTGAGGTGACATCGGCAAAGATCAGTGGCTTCATCGGTTACAAACCTAACAAGGCGAGGGTGGAGCTCAAGTACAACGCCGTCGGCAGGAAGGCCGGCCTGCCGCCATCACTCTTCGTCAAGGGTGGCTTCAAGGGCAGCAGTGGCGCTGCGCTTTCGGGCATCGATGCTGGCCTGGATATCGGCACCGAGCTTGAAATTCTTGCCTATGACGATCTGGTTCCGCATCTGGCGGTCAATACGCCGCATTGCTTTGCGGTGATTTTTGATCGCGCGGCGTACAACGGCATCATCGTCATGGAAGATATGGCATTGTCGAATGTGACGTTCATGAAACCATTGCATGGGCTCAATTACGCGCAGGCCGCCGGTTTCGTGGAGGCGTTGGCAAAGACACACGCACCGTGGATGAACAGCGCCGAACTGGAGAAGGGTGGCACGTTCGGCCCGAAATCAAGCCTTGCCGAGCGCAGCCGGCGCTTGCAGAAAGGCTACCTGAGCCAGATGGCGACGCATCCCCACTGGGGCGACTTCGCCGCGCTGCCGCGTGGTGCCGCCACGCCACGCGCGTTTCAGGACTCGGCCAGGGTGGCCGCAGCGCAGGTGAAGATGAACGAGATTCATCAGGCCTGCACCAAAACCATCATCCATGGCGACGAGCATCAGGGCAACCTGTTCATCGATGCGCAGGGCCAGCCGGGTTTCATCGACTGGTGTGCGCGCATCGAGCCCTGGGTGATGAGCTTCACCTACTTTCTGGTGTGCACGGTGGACACGCTGGATCGCCGCCAGTGGGAGCGTCCGCTGCTCAAGCGCTACCTCGAACACCTCACGCGCCTTGGTGCCTCGGCACCTGATTTCGACGAGGCCTGGTACATGTATCAATGCACCACGCTGTATCCCTTCCTGGTCTGGTTCAACAACAGCGCCAAATGGCAGCCCGAGGCACTCAACACGCGCAATACCGTGCGCGGTGCGCAGGCCATGTTGGATCACGACGCGTTTACATTGCTCGGCGTGTAAGGCACTTCAGCCTGCTTCACTCCGTTTCTGTCAGCGCCGCGATCAAGGCAGGCCCTTGATCGCCTGCAACACGCCAACATCGGCAAATTATTTGGCGGGTGCGCTGATGGCGCTTTTCTTTATCCGCGCAACCAATTTGTCGAGCATGGCCTTGGTTTGCTCGACAGTGGGCAATACCGCTTTTTTGCCTTCCGGCACATGGATGTTCAGCGCCAGGTGCTGCTTGCCGACCTGCTGGTCACAGGCGACGTAATACTCGACAACAGTACTGATCGTGTCATCGGTATCATTTTTTGTCGGCAAGTCGTAGCGACCATTTTCGCAACGGGTCTCGCCAAACTTGACCGTCTTCATCTCCGAGATACCATCCATCGTGTCTGCGGCATCGGCGGCTTTCAACCAGTCGCTGACCTGCTGCACGCTGGCCTTGCCCTGAATGCTGTCAAAGCCGAGTGTGACCGAAATGCGTCCCTCGGGAGACTTCATCACCGCGGCGCACAAATTGGTAAACAGTTTGGCTTCGGGCAGTTGCGCGATCGGGTCTTCCTGGTGCCATCCGGCCTGGACCAGCGAGGTGTCCTTGGTGGCGCCGAGGGACTCAATATCGTGCCAATCGAGAGCAGCGCAGGGGTCACTTGACTGGGTGGTTGCATTGGCATTGAAACAGGCAAGGGCGGATATCAGCGCAATCAAAAGCGGGGCAAAGGGACGCATGGATAAATCTCCTGAGATTATTGTCGTGGTCATTGAATCGGCTGCTATTGTAGTGTCCTGTCACCAAAAAACTGCACCATGAAAATCTGGGTTGATGCCGACGCCTGCCCCGGCGTCATCAAGGAAATCCTCTATCGCGCTGCCGATCGGGCGCAGGTACCGCTCACGCTGATTGCCAACCAGATGTTGCGCGTGCCGCCATCGCCGTGGATACGCGCTTTGCAGGTTCCTTCCGGGTTTGACGTTGCCGACCAGCGCATTGTCCAGGAGGCGAATGCCGGCGATGTGGTCATCACGGCAGACATTCCGCTGGCGGCGCTGGTCGTTGCCAAAGGCGCCATCGTGATCGATCCGCGCGGTGAACTGCTGAATGCACACAACATCGAGGAACGGCTTTCGATGCGCAACTTCATGGAGGGGCTGCGCAGCAGCGGCGTCGAGACCGGTGGCCCGGCGGCCTTTTCGGCGGCCGACCGGCAGGCATTTGGCAACCGGCTCGATGGCATATTGGCTAGACGCCCTCGTACCGCCAACCCTGGCTGAGCGCGGGTCGACTTACCGGCGGGCCGCAAAGCGGGCGGCCGGATTGATACTGCGGCTAGCCGAGAAAACCCTTGTACAGAAACACCGCATAAGCCCCGAGCAGGCCGAAGCCGACGTAGCGCTGCCAGCGGCCAAGCAGGGCGATCAGCAGGAAGTGAGTTGCCCCCGCGCCGAGAATGATGAGCATGCCCGTCTGCATTGAGGGCGGAATGTCGATGTTGTGAAACAGCGCAAACAGGCCGACGCACATCGGAATGCAGATATGGCCGTCGCCGATCTGCGAACTGACGACGATGTCCTGCCTTCCGGCGACCGCAAAATACACAGCGAGGAAGGCATTCGGCAGCACCATCACCGCGCCGCTCAGCCAGCCCAGGTTGGCCGAGTTGAAAATCCGGCCGTCAGCGTTGTCCACCCATTCCACGAGATTGTTGACGCTCTGATAGATCAGCCAGGCACTTACGGCGATCAGCAGCAGGTCCAGCCATATCGTCCAGTGGAAGCTGCGATCCTTGCGCACATTGTTCTTCAGTATCTCGAATACGTGCAGGGTCTGCCAGAACAGGAACAGGCCCACCAGCACCACGCCGTCGTAAAAATCGACCACACCGTCACGGGTCAGCGCCCACAGTGCGCCGGTAAACAAGAACAGGGCCACCACGGTGAACAGCAGCTCAAGCTTGTTCAGGCGATGCGTGTCGTGGTCCTGTTTCGACACCCGTGGGTATTTGACGCCCGGGGTACTCCGCGCCGGTACGGCGGTCGCGGTGCATAGCACGGCCGACAGCCCGAGGATCAGCGTCAGGTTGGTGACGTTGTTGACGATGCAGTTTTCGATTACCACCTTGCCGTTGCCACCGGACCGGCTCATCACATAGGCGAAGATCAGGTTGGCTGCGCCGGAACAGTACGGCATGATCAGCGTGCCCAGCACCGTGCCTTCGAAGCCCTTGCTCTCCATGGCATGTAGGCGCCAGATCATCAGCACCGAGGCCAGCACGAACAAGGCGAACAGCGACAGCGGGTTGTGCAGGTAGATGGAAATCAGGTGCTGAACGGTATTCACTGGCATTAACGGCGGGGGTCGGATGGCGCAAGATTACTGATTCAGAGTGCGGACAAGAGCCGGAATACCGGTCTATTCCGAGGGCTTCTATGCCGCGACTTGGTGGGTAAACTGCCTGCTTTGCGAATCGAGGTTCTCATGGACAACACACCCACACTTCCCGCCGATGGCGTCGCCGAGCGCATCGTTCGCCACTTTCAGGCGCAGGGGTTTTCCGGCATCTCCGAGGCCCTGATCCTGCGCATACGCCTGAAGAAGGGCGGGCGCCGCGAGGTGGAGGCTGCATTCGAGACGGCGATGGAAAACAAGCGGGCCTTGCCCTTGCACGAGCAATTCGAGGTACGCGCCATCGGGCATTTCGCGCAGTCACGCAGTTTTGCCGAGGCCAAGGCCGCCATCCAGTCCGACTTTACCGTTCCCCTCCGGCGCGAGCTGCCCGGGGTGTTCTTCGATCCGGCGCCGGTGATGATTGACGATCCGATGGCAAGTGGCACCAAATACGACGCCATGATCAAGCTCTGGGACAACCTTGAGGACTGCGCCTACGCCATCCTGCTCAACGACCCTGATGCTTCCTTTCTCGACTATCTCGGCTCCCACCATGGGGATGACTGGGAAAAGATCATGGGCGGGTTTGGGGCTACCGCCATGTCATTTGGCGCCGGGGTTGAGGTCGAATAGGGTGCAGCGGGCCTGAAACCCGGCCGAAAATCAAAAAACTCGATCTTTTGCCTTCAGATCGACGAAACCGCCGTGGCAGGAGCACTGCACACTGCCGATTCGTCAAAAAGCGAGGTTGCGTTGAGCCATTCCATCCTTAATGCATGGGCAACATTGAAGGCCGGTGCTTCCATCGAGGAAGAGCACTACGACCTGTCGGATCACGGCATCCGCGAAGTGCTGGCGCCGCGCCGGCTGGATGTTCTGCAACACTTCATGTCCAAACCCGCTGCCACTTTTGAACAAAGGTCTTTTGAAACCGGGGTTCCTCCTGTACGGCTGCAGGAGATGATAGACAGCCTTGTCAGGTCCGGCTTTCTCGAAGAGGGCTTGTTCGGTCTCATGGCCGCACCCGGACTGCGGGAAACCAAGTAGCGTCGCCGGAAAACAAAAGCCCCGCCCACCTTTGAAGGGCGGACGGGGCTGGAGAACCTGTCGCGTAACCTGCGCGACTTTGTGTTATTGCCAGCCTTCTTCGATGGCCTGCCGCTTGATCGCCTTGACCAGGCAAAGGCTCATCGCGATGCACCACGCCATGAAGATCGCGATGGGTATCCACCACACGAACAGGCCATTCCACGCGAAAGGCCCGGTCTTGAAGAAGCTGCACATGGCGGCCGGTACGAAGCCGACAACGACCCAAAGTGAGAGCCAGCCCAGCCAGCGGGGAAAAATGGGGTTCTTGCTCTTGTCGGTAAGAATCGCGACGCCCACGGCCAGATCCTGAAACAGTGCGATGTAGGGGTTCAGGAAAAACAGGAAGGCCACATCGTTGAGTGCCTGCGTGATCTCCGGCGCACGTTCAGGGCGAAACGCCGCGATGGTGAGGAACATGCCGGGGATGAAGAACAGGAACCCGACCATGGTGCCGACCGTCGTGTTGGCATAGGTCAGCACGGGTGATGAACCCTTGTCTATGCGCCGCAACTGCGCCGAAATGCCGGCGGTGAACATGTAATAAAAACCGGCACCCCCGACGGCGCATAACCCAGCGATACGGATGCCAAGGGTGTTGTTGCGATACATCTCGGCCACCTGGTCTGCGGTCATTCCGGGCTCGATACCGCCCGGCAAAAAGCCCGCCGGCCAGAAGCCGAGGCCGGTGATCACCAGAGTTGCAATCCCGCACCATGCGCAGAACAGTTGCATTGCCTTGTTATTCATGACGCTCGTCCTTGTGTGTTTTTTGATCGATGGGAAATTTCTTCAATCCACCTGGCGCTTACCAAATCGGCTTTTTGCCATCGGTACCGGCCACCTTGGCCGGGAAACGCGAGACAGTCACCGCGTAGAACACGGTGATCGCCAGGCAGCCTGCGCCCATCAGATAGAACCAGGGGGTGTCGAACACCTCTGGCATGGTGATCACCCAGATGCTCCATGGCTGGAACGAGATGACGGTACTGCCGATGAGGCACAGCGCGATGCCCATGCCACCACCGGCGCGAGAGCCGCGCCGCATCCACAGCACGCCGGGGCCGATGGCCATGATGAACTGGGTCAGGATGGCGGTGTGCATGTAGCTGCCTTCGCCAAAGAAATGCAGGCAAAGATTCATCAGTGGGTAGAAGGCAGCCAACTGGCCGACGATCATCAACAGGGCCTGCTTCGACGTGGCATCGCCGCCGAAATAGAGGCCGAACTGCTCGCGGCGGGAATTGTCCCAACGAACGATCAGCACCAGGCTGATAATTTCGAGCAGTACCCACGCCATGTGTGCGATCGAGACGAACAAGAAAATGGGATTCCACCCATAATGGAACGAGGCGCAAAAGAACAGGAAGGCCCAGGTCGAATCGTGGGCGATGTAGAAGGTGTGCATCCACACCGGGAACGGCGTCAGCTTTTCGCGGACCAGCAGTCGCACGCTGTAGACGTACTGCAAAAAGCCGATGAAGTAGGTGATGCCGCCGACAACGGTGAGCAGGTTGTTGCCCGACGAAAAGGCTGCCATCATTGTTTCGTAGTTGTTCATGTCATGGACCTCCTGAGTGTTGCGCGTGATTCGCCGTATTGGTTTTCGGCGTTACGATTTTGAATAATTGTTGCTCTCGACGCGAAGTGCTGTCTGTGTCCTCCCCGCACGCCATGCACCCAACACACGATGCAAGCAGTGTCAGGTGCCGTCGAATTATACATGCCATGATACAGATTGTCGTTTTTGTAATTTGACCGCAGAATGGCCGGACCCGATAATGGTCGCGTCCCCAACCCAGACAGCCACAATGCCCAAAGCCGCCAAAAAGACCGTAAAACTCGAATTTCGTCGCGATACCAGCGTCGAGGACCGCATCGTCGATGCTACGGTGAAGTGCTTCAACCGCTTCGGCATCTACAAGACCTCGATGGACGACATTGCCAAAATGGCCAAAGTGTCACGTCCGACCATCTACCGTTATTTTCCTTCGCGGCATCACCTCGCCGTGGAAGTGCTGGTGCGCGAGATCCGCGACCACACGCGCCTGATGGGGCCCCTGTTCAAGGAATACAAATACCCGCCCGAAGCGCTGGTCGAGGGCATCGTCTTTGCCGTCTCGACCGCGCAGGACCACCCCCACACCAAGATCATCCTCAGCGACGAAGGCAGCGAGCTGCTGTCCAAGGTCGCCGGCAGCGACCAGGCACTGCTCGAAGCCATGTCGGAAATGTGGCTGCCACCCCTGAGCCGCTGGCGCGAAGAGGGCTACCTGCGCCCCGGCATCAAGCTCGACGACCTGACGCTGTGGATCACCTTCTACATGCACAACACCCTGGGTAAGGCCGACTTCATGTCGATCACGCCGGAACGCATGCGTCGCATGCTCAACACCCTGCTGGTGCCGTCGGTGTTTGATATGGAAAAGCTGAAGCAGGATTTTTCGAACGCGGGCGTAGTAATCTGAATGGTCACAATCGGCCAGGAAGAGACCTTTAGTTCTAGACAAATTGATTGGATTGAATGACCGAATATCGATCGGAAACTGGCTATTCGATCGATTCGGACATGAGCCTGATCATCGGCCGCCGGTCATCGATTGTCTGAATCGAGAGAATGAGCCAATTTGTACATCTGGATTCAGTTATTCAGGAGTTCACATCTTTAGAATCGGGTTTGGATATTTCATGGCGAAATCCTGTCGGATGCTTTAGGGACATTAGCCTGACCAGTAGTGGAAAAACTAATAACGATATTGATAACTACAAAGGGGCCAGATCCAATGAAATCTATGCATTTCGACCATTCCAGTCAGTCAATCAGTCGCAAGATTTTCTCGTGGGCTTCAAGATTGCAAAGCGAATCTGAAATAGTCTTCAGCGAGGCCCTCGGCGGATTCTGGGTTGTCAGTCGTTACGAGGATGCTTTGGCGGTGACCAATATGCCGGACATATTCGTCACATCGAAAGGTATCAATTTTCCGCCGTCAAAAAGCCCGGTACCCGCGATTCCAGCGGAATCGGATCCACCTCTTCACGCACACTATCGCGCTGCGATGCTGCCTTTTTTGCATCCTCGGGCCGTAAGGAAATATGAAGGGAATATACGTGCAACAACCCGAACAGTGCTGGCCCGTATTGCAGCGCAAGGAGGTGGTGATGCGATGGCTGACCTCGCGTCGCATATTCCCGCCCGCGCCATGGCCTTTGCATTTGGCTTTTCCGATGAGGATGCACTTCGCTTTGAAGAGTATTTCACAGCTTTAGTCAACACGTACGGTTGCAATGACGATGCAAAACAGGCGAAGGCACTGGATATCTACAAGTCATTTTTGCAGGAAAAGCTAGCAGGGCATGATGCATCTCGTGGAGAGCACACCCTGGTTTCTTCACTGATGGAATTTGAAATTGAAGGGCGAAAGCTCACAGATGAAGAACGCCTTGGCTTGATGTGGACCACCGCCGGTGGCGCAATCGATACGACAAAGCATGCCATTGGGCATTTGGTGTACCAGCTTGGGATCAACCGGGAGGTTCGCCGGAAACTTATCGAAGAACCATCCCGGATTCCAGCGGCAATTGAGGAAAGCCTGAGAATGGATGCTCCAGCATTCATGATGGCGCGCACCGTTACTCAGGATGTCACGGTTAACGGAGTCAGCATGAAGGAAGGTGATCATGTGCTGATTGCCTACGGTTTCGCCAATCGGGATGAAACCCGGTTCCTTTGTCCGCATGACATGAAAATCGACAGGGATGAGAATAGCCATCTCACGTTTGGCAATGGCGACCATAACTGTCTGGGTAAATATCTGGCACGGCTTGAACTGAAAATCGTTGCTGAAGAACTCCTGGCAACCATCCCTGATTATCAGTTGGTGAACCCGGACCAGCATCCCATACTTCATGGCGGGGTGATCTGGGGCTTTGATACCTTGCCAATCAGGGTGCCCAGATAAGTATTCCGGTCCCAAAGCGACCTCAATCGAATGGCGGGCTAATGATCAGAAAGCTGCCGCTCACGATATCAAACGTCATCAGTGTGCAATGCGTAGGTTTGAGACGTTCATTACGTCCCTGCATCGATCAACGCGATAGTCGCTGCTGCGACTATCGGTATTCAGCCTGCGGCACTGACCTGCACCGCCGTCCCATTGAGATTCGGTGCTCCCGCCAGTTCATCCAGCACATCGGCCGCCACCAGCGTATTGCGCATCACGCCCACTTGTTCCGGCGCTTCGCCGCCCTGCGGATCGAACAGGCGCGAGCCCCAGCCCTGATCCATGCCGACGACGCCGGGCGACATGTCGTCGGTGATGCGTACCCGCGCTTGCACTTGCGCAAGGCGTGAGACGACGGATACTGGTTGATCATCGGCAAGGCCGCGTGCGGCGGCGTCGGCGGGGTTGATTTCGACGAACTCGCCGTAGTTGCGCGGGTGCTTGCCGGATTCGACCAGCCAGGAGTTCATCATCGAAGGCCGACGACGGCTGATGATCTGCAGGGGGTATTGCGCATCCGTCGCCGGCATGGGCTCGGCGAGACGCTGCTTGAGGATGGCCATGAATTCATCGGGCGCCGCATTGATCTTGCCGTCCTTCGTCTGCAGCGATGGGCGAAAGTCGCCATAGCGTTTTTCGCCGAAGAAAAAGCCGCCGGGGTTTTGTACCAGCTGTTTCCACTTCACCCCTTGCGCCTGGGTCTTGACCAGCAGCGCCCATATCCAGCGCGGGCCGAAGGCGAGGCGCGGGTTGCCGGTGACACCGGCCAGCCACTTGCTGAAGCGGATCACGGGGTTCAGGCCCTTGATGCCCATGAAGGGCGCGTTCATCTCGAGGGCGAGGTCGCGGAAGAACTCCCATTCGAGCTTGACGCCGTTGAGTGGCTCGATGGTGGCCTCGGCCAGTTGCACAAAGGGCTGCTCGTACAGATTGCTGATGCCGTAAAAGGCGTCGCGTTCGAGAAAGTGGGTTCCCGGTATCAGCCAGTGGGCATGGCGATGGCTTTCGCGCTGGAACATGTCCACGGCGACGAGCAGTTCGAGTTCGCCCAGCGCGGCATCCAGCCGCGCACCGTCGGGCCCGCCCGATACCGGGTTGCCGCTGTTGATGATCATGGCGCGCACCTGGCCCGGCCCTGGCGTGCGTATCTCGTCCGGCAGTATCGCCGTCGGATAGGCGCCAACCACCGCCGGGTAATTGCCGATGCGGCTGCGGCGCGTCGTCGGTGGCGCCATCTTGTTGAAGAGCTGCATGTAGTTCTTCACCATGCCCTTGACGTAAGTGCGCCCGCCCTTGCGATCAATGCGGCCAGTGATGAGGTTCAGCACATGCGACAGCCACTCGCCCAGCGTGCCGTTGCGATTGAGCGCGACCCCGGTGCGCGCTTCGCAGAATGCCGTCTCGGCGGTGGCGAAGCGCCTAGCGATGTCGCGTATGGTCGCCACGTCGACCTTGCAGCGTTGCGAGAGTTCGTCGAGCGATGCGGATTGCGCGATGGCACGGATCGCGTCGATGCCCTTGGCCTCGGCGCAATCCTGCTGGTGGATCCAGCCTTCGTCGAAGATGACCTTGATCATGCCCAGCAGCAGCGCCCAGTCCTCACCCGGCTTGATGGTTACGTGCGTGGTGGCCTTTTTGGTGCTCGGCGTCTGGCGCGGGTCGACCATGATCAGGTCGGCACCCTTTTCCTTCGCGGCGAGCACCCGCTCCCAGCCCTGTGGTGTGATCGACATCCAGTTCATGCCGCTGTCTGCGGGGTTGGTACCGAGCAGAAGGATGCACTTCGCGTGGTCGATGTCGGGGATCAACCCCGCCATTTCGCTGCCGTACATTTTCTCGGCGACGACGTGCCAGTTGTTCTGGTCGATGGAGCCGACGTAAAAGACGCTGTGCGTGCCGATCGCTGCCGTGAAGCCGCCCTGGAACATGGCATTGGCGACATTGGTGCCGCCCGGGTTGCCGATGTAGGTGCCGATCCCATCCGGCCCGTGGCGCGCGATGATGTCCTTCATCTGCGCGGCGATTTCCTGAACTGCCTGCTCGTAGCTGACAGCAACGTAGCGGTCGCCCACCCGTTTCATCGGCGAGCGCAGGCGTTTGGGGTGGTCGCGCACGAGTGGCGCGGTGCCGGCCTTGGCACAATAGTCGCGCCAATTGAAGGCGTTCTCCTTGTCGGGCAGGACGCGGATGACGGTTTTGCCGTCGGTCACGACTCCCAGGCCGCAAAAGGCAGAGCAGATCTGGCAGAAGGTCTTGGCGGACTTGAGGTTGCTCAATCCCCGGCGGTGTTCCTCGGCGGCTACGGCATTGCTCATCGGATTCTCCTCCTTGTGATGATTACCGATTGCGTCGCATGGACGTCTCGACTAGCTCGGAAATCGCGTGTTGTAAAAATCCAGGTAGTCCCGGCACTGTTCGACGATCGCCTGTTCCGACAAGCCGAAATCCTCGGCCGCATATCTATGTGCGCCATGCTTGTTGATCGGATTGTCGCGATTCCAGCGCAGCATTCTTTGCAGCGACTCTTCCGATAGTGGCAGATCGAGGAAGGCGTAGACGCGGCGAATGACCGATTCGACGTCTTGAGTGGCCTCGCGGTAATCGACGTCCAACAGAGAAAAGCCGGGGTTGGCATTTCTGAAAGCAAAATGCCGCGAGAGATTGAATGCGAACCCGCCGAGAACCATTCGACCATCCACATCGACATTATCAGTATGCCAGCGCATATAACCGGCCATCAGGCTGCACATTGAAGGCAGGAGTTCAGTTGGCGGCCGATGCGTGTAGATGATTGATGCATCGGGAAAGCTGGCGAGCAGCATGTCCTCCTGTCCCCAGTGAAAGGGACTTTTCAGGAACCAGCGCTTCGATGGGTCTGCCAGGCCCTGCCATTGCAGGTACTTCAACACGTCATGCAGATACCGGTACGTTCCCGCCATATCCTGGGTCGCGAGCCAACCCAGGTAGCTCGGCACATTCGCGTAGGACAGGTAGCCTCCGCAGCGCAGGTCCTGACAAAAGATGTAACTCTCCTCTTCAGCGACGAGCGCACCCTGCTCGTGCAGGGCCGATGCGCCCGGACTGCCGGCATAGAGGTCAGCTACGTACTGCTCGGCATCCTTTATTCGAGGACCAACATCTTCACCGGGTTTGCCGGTGGAGGAGGCGGAATTGAGCGTCTTCCAGAGCGGAAGCCAATTGAAGTCTTCCGAGGCGGAAAAGAGCCGGTGCACTTTGGTCGAGCCCGTGCGCAGATAGCCGGCCACAAAAATCGGCCTGGTGATTTTTTGTTCGGCGATCTCGGGGTGCGCGGCAAAATCGCGCTGCATGCGCAACCGGTTGGTCAGCGTGCGTAACAGGCGGTTTTGCAGGCTTATCGCGCCATCTTCGCGCAGCACGGATTCTTCGTTGAACGAACGAACCAGCATGGTAAGCGGCTCGACCGCATCCGCGTCGACA
>CANJXH010000055.1 GCA_947478755.1 Betaproteobacteria bacterium
GAAGGCCCACATCATGGATCCGCAAGCCATCCTGCAGTTCTGGTTCGAGGAAACCCCACCCGCCGCCTGGTGGAAAAAGGATGCCGACTTCGATGCGTTGATCGGGCAGCGTTTCGGCGCGGTGTTCAAGGCCGCTTGTGCCGGCGAGCTCCATCATTGGCGTGAAAGTGCGCAAGGCGCGCTAGCCGAGATCATCGTGCTCGACCAGTTCTCGCGCAACATGTTCCGCGATACTGCGCGGGCCTTTGCCCAGGACGCGCAGGCGCTGGTGCTGGCGCAGGAGGCGGTACGCCGGGGGCTGCACGGCGAGCTGTCGACGACGCAGCGCAGCTTTCTGTATCTGCCCTACATGCACAGCGAATCGCGGCGTGTGCATGAAGAGGCACTGCGCCTATACCAGTCTTTGGGCATCGCATCAAATCTGGATTTCGAGATCAGGCACAAGGTGATCATCGACCGCTTTGGCCGCTTCCCCCATCGCAACGCCATTCTCGGCCGCCCGTCGACGCCGGACGAAGTTGCCTTCCTGGCCGAGCCCGGCTCGTCGTTCTGATGCATTGACACGGGTCGGCGGGGAGCATAATCGTCACTCTGACACGCAAGGAAAAATCATGGCTGAAGCAAAACTCGACGACTGGATGCAGGACCATCTCGATCGTTACCTGAAGAGCAATGGCGCCGACGGGCATTTCATGGATTTCACGTCGGGCGGCGGCAAGCCGGATACGCCCAATCTGCTGCTCACCACCACTGGCCGCAAGTCGGGCAAGGCCATCATGCTGCCCTTGATCTATGGCGTCGACGACGGGCGCTATGTGATCGTTGCCTCCAAGGGCGGCGCGCATGAGCATCCGTCGTGGTACCTCAATCTGGTGGCGCAGCCGCTGGTGGATGTGCAAGTGAAAGACCGCAAGTTCAGCGCGCTGGCCAGTACTGTCAGCGGGGCCGAGCGCCAGCGCCTGTGGCAATTGATGGTCGACGTGCTGCCGATCTACAACGACTACGTGAAGCTGACCACGCGTGAAATTCCCGTGGTGCTGCTGGAGCCGCTGGGCAAGTAGCGGGCAAGCTGCGGACAAGCAGGCGCGGCGCTCCGCAACCCACGCGTCACAGCCTACGTTTCGCAGCCCAATTGCCGCGATCTTGGTGGTAATCTGGGCCACCCATTTCAACAGCGCCATGCAGCCGCATCGGCGCTGTTTTCATCACAGAATATCGAGAGGAGAAGAACATGGAAATAGTTGGCGGCAGGTACCCGCACTGTCTTTCGATCAACGCCATCGAGGCCAATGGCCTGCATGCGGTGAAATGACATGGCTGAAAAAATAGTCGACGAAGCAAAACTACAGGAGTATCAAAAAATCATGGAACAACACGACCTGCCCGACTGGATCGGCAAACATCTCGGCGAATACCAGCAGTCCGGTGAAAAGGGACACTACTGGGATGCCACCTTTGCCGGTGGCCATGCCAAAACGCCAACGCTGCTGCTGACGACCACCGGGCGCAAGTCCGGCAAGCAGATCACGATGCCGTTGATCTATGGCGCCGACGGCAACAGCTATGTGATCGTGGCCTCCAAGGGTGGCGCGCCGGAACACCCGGCCTGGTACCTCAATCTCCAGGCCAATGCCGAGGTGGGCCTGCAGGTGGCCGACAAAAAGCTGCGCGCCGTGGCGCGCACGTCGACGGGCGCCGAACGCCAACGCCTGTGGGACATGATGTCCGCGGTGTACCCGCCCTATCCGGAATACCAGACGCGCACCGAGCGCGAAATTCCGGTGGTGGTGCTGGAGCCGCTGACGCCCAGCGCGGGCTGATCGATCAAGGGAGGAAAACAACAATGAGCAATGGACGTTTGCAGGGCAAGGTGGCCGTCATCACGGGCGGCGCATCGGGAATCGGCGCTGCCACGGCGAGGCGTTTTCGTGCCGAGGGCGCGGAAGTGGTGATTGCCGATGTACAGGCCGATCTCGGCAACAAGTTGGCGGCCGACACCGGCGCGGTCTTCCAGAAGCTGGATGTCAGCGACGAAGCGCAATGGAAGGCGCTGATGGCGTTTGTCGAAAAGCGTTTCGGACGCCTTGACATCATGTTCAACAACGCCGGCATCCTCGGTGGTGGCAAGTCGATCGAAAGCATGGATCTGGCGACATGGAACCGTGTCACCGCGATCAACCAGACCGGCGTGATGCTGGGCTGCCAGCACGCCATCGCGCTGATGGGCAAGAACCCCGGCGGCTCGTCCGGCTCTATCATCAACACGGCATCCACCACGTCTTTTGCCGGGCTCGCCAATGACATCGCCTACAGCACCACCAAGGGCGCGGTGCGGATCCTGACCAAATCGGTCGCGGCCTGGTGCGTGCGCAACAAGACCAACATCCGCTGCAACTCGATCCACCCCGGCCCGATCGAAACGCCGATCTTCGCGCAGGCTGTGCCGCCGGGTACCGACCTTGCACCGGTGATGCAGGTGGTTGGCAGCATGTCGCCATCGGGCCGCATGGGCAAGCCGGAAGAAGTCGCCGCGCTGGTGACCTTCCTTGCTTCCGACGAGGCCCCCTACATCAATGGCAGCGAGGTGCTGATCGACGGTGCGACGATGGCCGTGCACCCCGGCCCCTGACCTGAACCTGGCTTGAACAACAGACCTGAATACCCATTGACTGACTGAAGGAAGAACAATGCTGATACCCACCCAGCGTGCAATGAAAGCGCTGAACGTCGAATTTGCCAAACTCCAATCGCTGTTTGCCGACAAGAATGTCGACGGTTCGGCGGCGCTCTCGATCACGGTCACGCTGCAGACCATGTTGAATCGCGAACTGGGCGGTGCGGCGGCGATGCATGAGCAATTCGCTCGCCTTGACGCCTTGCTGGCGCAGGTTGCGGCGCTGGCGCAGGGCGACGCCGCGATCGTGGCCGACATCGGCGCGTTGCGTGCGGCCGTTGGCACGACCAAAGCCGAGCAGGCCTTTGCCGAGCTTGATACCCGCCGGTTCGACATTCTTGGTCGATTCCAGGCCTTGATGACCCGCCTTGTCGTGGCGCCGGCAATCAATGCCGGGGACAAGCATGCCATTGCCAAACGCATCGTCGCCTGGGAATCGGCCGAGTTGCTGAAGGAAGCGGCAGTGGGCGAGAGCGATGCCACGCCGGACCAGGCGGTCGACGTCACGGCGGACAACCTGACGGCCTACCTGCGCGACCGCTTTGCCGAGCCGACGATGGCGCTCACCATGTTCCAACCGCTTGCCGGAGGCTTCGGCAAGCAGACCATTCTGTTTGCCGTCGCGGGCAAGGCCATCTCCGGTGAGTTTGTCATGCGCCGTGACATGGGCAAGACGTCGATCCTCGAAAACGATTGCCACATGTGCCGCGACGAGTTTCCCGTGATCAATGCAGCCAGGAAGCGCGGCTTTCCGGCGCCCGAGGGCCTGTGGCTGGATACCGAACACAAGCTGCTGCCCGGCGGCGACTTTTTTGTCATGCGCCGCTCGGTGGGCACTCTGCCGGGCAATTTTTTCGGCGCGCGCACGGCGGTGCCGGCGAGCCTGACCGATGCGTTGGCCGACATCATGGCGCGCCTGCACACGCTGCCGCCGTTGACTGAACTGGGCGACCTGACCGACTCGATCCGTGAAGAGTGGTGGAACCTGTCGAAGGGCGAATGCACCGAGCGCTACATCCGTGGCTGGTACGACATGTACCTGCGCTGTACCGTCGTGCCATCACCCTCGGTGGTCGCCATCTTCGGCTGGTTGCTTGACAACCTGCCTGATCGCAAAGGCAAGCCATCGATGTTGCACGGTGATATCGGCTTCCACAATTTCCTTTTCCACGAAGAAAAGCTGTCGGCGGCGCTGGACTGGGAGTTTGCCCACATTGGCGACCCGGCGGAAGAACTGGGCATGGTGCGGGTGACGACGGGGGCATCGATCGACTGGGACCAGCTGATGACGCGCTATCTGGCCGGTGGCGGCGAACCGGTGGACGAAAAGACGCTGCGTTTCTTCCAGGTGTGGGGCTATGCGCGCAATGCGGCGGCGGCACAGCTGGCAACGTCGCTGTTCGTCAATGGCGCCGATGAACTGAAGCTCAACTTTTTACCCTACGCGCACTTCCCCAACTTCATCCGCTTTGCGCAGGCCCTGATCGACGAAGCGTAGTTTCACCAAGTCTGTACCAGCAACCTTGTGGATAGACACAGAGCCGTATGCCTTGGCTTGGGAAATAACATATTGACCCACCCCCTCCCGGCCTCCCCCTCGCGGGGGAGGTGATTTTCGGGCTCGCGTCGCTCGCAAATTGGATCCTTGATTCGATAGCCGGGACCTCTCAGGTCCAGAGGAGTGAAGTTTCAGAGGCCGAACTTGCGGATGTGGTAACCGGAGTAGGTGTCCATCAAGTCGCCGTTTCCGCTGCGCCCGCCGCAAGTGAGCTTCATGGCATGCATGTAGGTGAGCATGGTCTGCCAGTACATCTTCGGAATCATCGATGTCGTTTCCCCTGTCACCTGGTGGACGGCGCCGGTGTCATCCTCGATTTCCATTTCGATACCCTTGGTCAGATAGGCGCTGCCATCGGCGAGCAGGGTACGCACGTCGAGGCGCACTACCGGGCGCGGCTTGCCATTGAGGGTGAACCAGCCGCTGCGCAAGTTCAGGCTGGGTGTCTGGCCGCCGGATTCCCATTTGTTGACGCCTTCGCCATCGGGGCCGCCGATGACGCGGTTCCAGTCGGGGCCGAACGCTTCGCCGTCGAGCAGGCCGGTGTCGATCCACGCCAGCACGAAGCCGCCGACAGGGCTCAAGTCAATTGCAGGGCCGTCCCAAGATTGACTTGATCCCCTCGGGCGGTGGGTCAAGCCTTCGGCTTGGCCCGGGGGCTCGGTAAACCAGCCCGTGATCCAGCGATATGGCGGGGTACGTTCGGGTTGTTCGGGTCGCTGATAGCCCCAGGAGCGGTCACGCATGTAGAAGCCGTCGATGACGTAGTCGCGTCCGTCCAGCTTCAGCGTTCCCTTGGTTTTCATCAGCTGCGTGAAATGGTGACCGCCGGGGCGGCCGACGGGTGGCATGGCGGCGCGGTACTCCAGACGCAAGGCGAAGTCGCGCTGCGGGTCATCCAGCTCGATCAGCATTTCATCGAGCGGTTTGACGATCTTCATGTGCACGGCACACGAGCCCATGGTGAAACTGAACTCGCTGGCACTGTCACCGACCGGCAGGAACTGGTGGTCACACAGGTAGTCGGCGGCCAGCTGGTGCGGCAGCATGCGTGCGCCGCGATAGACGAAGACATGCATCTGCATCGTCTTCAGCACATGGTGCCAGAGCAGGTAGATGTTGCAGTTGATGTCTTCGTGCGGAATGTTGAAGCCGCAGAGGTAGGTTTCAACCGTGCTGTAATGCGCGCCCTCAGCTACCGGGTGCAGGTAGTCGTCCTCGGGCAAGATGGGGGCAAAGCCGACGGCCTTGCCGGCATAGCGGCTTTGCTTCCACATCGTTTCGATTCCTCGCGCCGTGCGCTGTTGTTCAACCGCCCCAGAAGCCCTTGATGACGGCGTCGATTTCGGGGTCGGTCTTGCGCGCGACATCGCAGAGGAACTTCGAGTCGTCGCCGATCTGGTAGCGCGCCTGCGGTGCCGCATCATGCAGCGCCTGGACGACGGTGGCCGCCACGACGGACGGTTCCAGCATGTTCTCCCAGGCACCACCGGCAACCTTGCCGAAGATGTCGAACAGATTGCCGTAGAGCGACTCTTCTTCCGCGCTCAGCTTGGCGCGGTCGCGGGCCAGACCGTCGAGCTGGCCTGTGACCATCGGTGTGCGGATGCCGCCCGGTTCCACCAGCGCAACGTGAACGCCGAAGGCCTGCGCTTCGCGCCGCATCACGTCGGCCATGCCTTCCAGTGCGTGTTTCGAGGCGACATACTGGCCGATGAAGGGCAGGCCGACCTTGCCGGCAAAGGAGCTGATCAACGCGATGCGTCCCTTCGAGGCGCGCAGCAAGGGCATGGCGGCCTGATACACCGCAAGCCCGGAGATGGTGTTGATTTCGAGCGTCCGCCGCAGCATCGACAACGGCGCGATTTCAAGCGGGCCGTAAGGCGAAATGGCGGCGCAGACGGCGACGTAATCCAGCGCCGTGAGCTGCTGCTTGAGGTCGCGCACTACGCTGTCGGCATCGGACAGGTCGAGCTTGATGACTTTTTCCACGCCCGGCGTCTGCTTTTGCACGTGCGCTGCTTCGGCATCATTGAGCACCGTGCCGATGACGCTGTAGCCTTTGGCCAGCAGTTGCTTGACGACTTCGTTGCCTACTCCGCCGGCGGCGCCGACGACCAGTGCTTTCTTGCTCATGTTGTCTCCTCAGGTGAATTTGGACGTGCGTGAAGGCTACACGCACGTCCGTGAGTTGGTGCGGCGTTGATCAGGA
Source organism: Betaproteobacteria bacterium (assembly GCA_947478755.1). Lineage (GTDB taxonomy): Bacteria > Pseudomonadota > Gammaproteobacteria > Burkholderiales > Rhodocyclaceae > Georgfuchsia. The sequence continues at coordinate 6,445 of CANJXH010000055.1, forward strand.
CTTGCCGTGTTCGCGATCGTAGAGTGTTTCGCCCTTGCCTTCCCAGGCCGAGCCGCCGCCGGGGAATTCATCGATATAGGGGAAACGTGTCAGCTGGTTGCCGCCGCAGACGGGGATGTTGGCGCCGGTGATGAAGGCCGGGCCGGCAAGCCAGACGCACGCGTTGGCGAAGTCCTTGGGGTAGCCCATGCGACGCAGCGGAATCTCGCGCGTGAATACTTTCTGGATCGCCGGTTGGTCGAGGAAGCCCTTGCCCATGTCGGAAACGATCGGGCCGGGCAGTATCGAATTGACGCGAATGCCGCGGTGGCCGTATTCCTCGGCGGCATAACGCACGAGGCAATCCGTGGCCGACTTTGCCGCAGCGTAGGCAAAGTTTGGCGCGGTCGGATGCGTGGTAGACAGGGAAGAGATGAGGATGATCGAACCGTCGTCTTCCATCACCTTGGCCGCGTGCTTGACGAAATAGACGTGGGCGAAGTAGTTGAGCTTCATCGCCTGCGTCAGCAAGTCTTCATTCATGTCGGCGACAGCACCCATGGTGGTGGCACCGGCCGAATTCACGGCGATGTCGAGACGGCCGTAGGTGTCCTTGGCGACCTTGATCAGGTTCGCGACGTCGGCCTCGTTGCCGGCGTCACAGACGACGGCAGTACCGCCGATCTTGGCCGCCACTTTCTTCAATGCCGCGGCACTGCGTGCGCCGACGACAACCTTGGCGCCTTCGGCCGCATAGGCTTCGGCGATCGCGTAGCCGGTGCCGCCCTCTGCCGATGCACCAAGCACGACAGCCACTTTCCCTTTCAGATTGCTCAAGATGCTCCTCCTGTTTTATGAATAGAAATTAACGTTAAACCGCCAAGACGCCAAGAGCGCCAAGTGAACCAAAAGCACGGCAGACAAAACAAGAAGTGCCGTGCCTTGGTTTTTCTTGGCGGCCTTGGCGCCTTGGCGGTTATCTTTTCGGATAACTTACCGTGCGAACCAGCGATCCATTTCTGCGTAGAACTGCATGATGCGGGTTTCCTGTTCGCAGTATTTGTTGTGGTCGAAACCGCGCGAGCGGAGACCGCGCTGCACGCCCTCGATGTTGGAAATGTCCTGCTCCAGCACTTCGCCCAGTTCCGGTTTGGACTTGTGGTTGTAGCGGCGCGCAGGGCGCGTCTTGCCGCTGATGTCTACATTGTCCTCGACGCCCTGGTAGGCGGGTGGGCGCGTACCTTCCTTGAGTTGGTGACTGATGACATGGACGTGGTAGTACGACTTTTCCGGGTCCGTGGGATGCGGCAGGAAACGCATGATCAGCACGCCCTCGGGGTGCGTGTTGAAGGTCATGTTGGGGAAGATGGAATAGTTCCAGTCGTCGGTGATCTGGCTGTCCGAGAAGCCGCTGTAGTCGATGCCGTACTTGTTGTTCGGGTTGCGCTTCGCGGCGCAGATCGCGGCGCGTACCTGCATGGCCTTGCCCTGGAAGGCGGCCGGGTCGAGACCGGCCTCCATCAGCATGTAGGTCAGGATCGGATCCAGCGAATCGCGGTCCTCGCAGCGCGGGCTGGGGTAGCCAAGCGCGGTGTGCAGGCGCGCATGGCCATTGCGGAAGTAGTCGATCTGGTAGGCGACATCATCAACGGCGGGCTTTGCCTGCGCGTGCGTGACCTGCAGATGGTAGGACTCGATGAAAGCCTCCCACGTTACCTTCCAGTTGCAATCGAACTCGACCACGACATCCTTCACGACATGCATCTTCTCCATGTCGTAGGAGCTCATGATGCGCGGGATGTCGCCAAGGAACTCCAGCAACGGTGCGGCATTGTCATCCATGTTGATGAAGATGAAACCGGCCCAGGTTTCGCAGCGCACCGGCTTCAGGTCGAGGTCGGCCTTCAGCGCCTCGGCGCGGAAAGTGGAAGCATCGGTGACGAGCGCCAGCTTGCCGTCCGGGTCCCACTGCCAGCCGTGGAAGGAACAGGTGAACTTGTTGCGTTTGCCGAAGTCCTCGTGCACCAGCTGGTTGCCGCGATGGCGACAGATGTTGTAGAAGGCATGAATCTGGTTGTCACTGCCACGCGTGATGAGGAATGACTCGAGGCCGAGGTCGTACTTGAACCAGCTGCCCGCCGTGGGGAGGTCGGATACGCGCCCGGCACAGGTCCAGGTCTTGGTCCATATCCTGTCCCATTCCCGGTTCATGAACTCCTTGGTGTAGTAGCGCTGGACATCAACGGTCAGGTACTTGTCACGCTCGGGATACAGGTGAGAAAGCGGGGGGAACTTTTCATCATGGCTGCCCTTCGGTGCGTCGGGCGTGATGGCGTATTCACCGGGGATGATCTCTTTGGGGAAGTCGAACTGTTTCATTGTTTTTCTCCTGTTGGCGTCGTCAGGCGTTTGTGCATTGCGGAGGGGGTTCCGCGCAATTTTTTGAGGTTCTATACTAAAACTTCAGGCCAAATAAAACAAGCCGAATCCACGCCAGCAGGCCAGTAAAACAAACCGCCACAACGGCCCGACCTGCGTAATATGCGAGGCTGCGCAATAGCCAGACAAGCCAAGAGACCCGCCGCATGAGCCATTCCACTGCCGACATCAGCGTTCGTGAAAAGCGCGCCATCGAGAACTTTGATGCTGCCAATGCAGCCGATCCCAACGTCGAAATCGTCAATGGCACGGCGCGGGCAAAGGAGCTGGTCTACGCCGAGCGTATGACTGCCATGCTCGCGCGTTTTGCCCCGGAAGCCGACGAGACGGTGCGCCTTGCCGTGCGCGCCCAGCACATCGAGCGCTGGCGGATTGCGCGTGACAGCTACCCGGCGAATCGTGCCGGCTATCATGACTGGCGCACGACCCTGTATGGATTCCATGCCGACCGTGCCGGCGCCCTGATGCGCGACGCGGGTTACGACGAAGACAGCATCGCGCGGGTCGCGACCATGCTGCGCAAGGCAAACCTCAATGATCCGGCGACGCAGATGATGGAAGATGTCGTCGGTTTGGTGTTCATCGAATCCTACATGGCGGATTTCGCGGCGAAGCATCCCGAATACGACGAGGCCAAATGGCTGGGCATTGTTCGCAAGACCTGGGCCAAGATGTCGTCGCGCGGCCAGGCCTTTGCCCTCAGTGGCATTCAATTGCCCGTAGCGCTGGTGCCCCTGATCACGAAGGCGGTCACCAAATGAATGTCGGTTTCATCGGTCTTGGCCTGATGGGCCGCCCCATGGCGCAGCACATTGCGGCCGGTGGCCATCAACTGCACTTGTGGGCGCGTCGCACGGCGACGTTGGATCCGTTTCGCGATGGTCCTGCGCGCCTGCATGATTCGCCCGCGGACGTCGCTGCAGAGTCCGATCTGGTCGTCACCATGGTGGCCGATGCGCCTGATGTCGAGGAAGTACTGTTTGGCCGCGATGGCGTAGCCTCGGCCGGAAGTTCAGCGTTGACGGTGATCGACTTGAGCACCATCGGACCGGTAGCGGCACGAAATATCGGTGCACGCCTGGCAGCGGACGGCATCGACTTTTTGGACGCCCCTGTTTCGGGTGGTGAAACCGGCGCGATCAACGCGACACTGACGATCATGGTCGGTGGCGACGCGAAGGTGTTCGAGCGTGCAAAGCCGTTGCTGCATTTGATGGGCAAGAGCGTGAGCCTGGTCGGCGAGTGTGGCGCCGGGCAAGTCGCGAAGGCCTGCAACCAGATACTTACCGGCGTCGGCGTGGTGGCAGTGGCCGAGGCGATGGCCTTTGCCAAACGCAGCGGTGTCGATCCGGCGCGGGTACGCGAGGCGATGCTGGGCGGCTTTGCCTACAGCCGCATTCTCGAAAACCACGGCCAACGCATGATCGACGGCAACTTCAAGCCCGGCTTCAAGGGCTGGATGCACCAGAAAGATTTGCGCATCGTGATGGAGGAAGCGCAGCGTCTGGGCATGACGCTACCGACATCCGGGGCGACCGAAAAATTCTTCGATGCGCTGGTGGACGCTGGGCTGGGTGAAGAGGACTCGATCGCGGTGCTGAAACTGATCGAACAGGAAAAACAGGACTGAACCGCCAAGGCGCCAAGAACGCCAGGCAAACCACAAGTTGTTCTCGGCGCTCCTGGCGCCTTGGCGGTTAGTAGCTTTTAGCTGCTGTGATACGAAGTGACTCTCTCCACCTCGTTCTTCGACCCCAGGATCACCGCCACCCGCTGGTGCAATTCGGTCGGCTGGATGTCGAGGATGCGCTGCCGGCCATCGGTTGCCATGCCGCCAGCCTGCTCGATGAGCATTGCCATCGGGTTGGCTTCATACATCAGCCGCAGCTTGCCCGGCTTGGAAGGGTCGCGTTTGTCACGCGGATACAGGAAGATGCCGCCACGCGAAATGATGCGATGGACATCGGCCACCATCGAGGCCACCCAGCGCATGTTGAAGTCGGCACCGCGCGCGCCTTCCTTGCCGGCCTGCAACTCGTCGATGTAGCGTTTGACGGCTGGCTCCCAATGTCGCGCGTTCGATGCATTGATGGCGTATTCGCGCGTATCGGCGGGAATGGTCACGTTCGACTGCGTAAGCACAAAGTGGCCCATTTCGCGGTCCAGAGTGAAGATATGGACGCCGTCGCCGACGGTAAGTACCAGCAGGGTGGTGGGGCCATACACGGCATAGCCGGCGCATACCTGCTTGACGCCGGGTTGCAGGAAGGCCTGCTCGTTCGGCTCCACCCCCTCGGGGCAGCGCAGCACCGAAAAAATGGTGCCGACCGAGACGTTGATGTCGATGTTCGACGAACCGTCGAGCGGATCGAACAGCAGCAGGTATTCGCCCTTCGGGTAGCGATGCGGAATCTGGTGCGGATGCTCCATTTCCTCCGACGCCATCGCGGCGAGATGGCCGCCCCATTCGTTGGCTTCGAGCAGGATGTCATTGGAGATGACGTCGAGTTTCTTTTGTACTTCGCCCTGCACATTGTCCGAGCCGGCACTGCCCAGCACGCCGGCCAGTGCGCCCTTGCCGATGGAAACGGAGATCGCCTTGCAGGCGCGGGAGACAATTTCGACGAGAAACCGGAGGTCGGCGCAAATGACCTGTTTTTCGCGCTCTTCCTCTATCAGGAAGCGCGATAGCGTGATGTTTCGCATGATGAAAATTAGGTTTCGGAAAGGGCTCGCATTATAGCCGCCCGCCGCAGCACCCCTGTCGCTAGCGGCAGTTGGCGGCTGTCTGTCGAATCCTGTCCATCACTTCCTGCAACTGCTCCGGGCTGCTGAAGGGAATCCGCGCCTCATGCCCACTGCCGAGGTTGCCGCCGCCGTAGAAAATCTTCAATTCATTGCGAGTGGATTCGACATACTGCACGATGCCGAGGTTAAGCCAGCGACGCTTTCCCGAGTCGTCGCCCGGCAGTTCGTAGAGGCAAAAGGCGGTTGACCCGGTTGGGGCAGATGTAGCGGTTGCCGTGGGTGCAGTAGCAGCGGGGGCCGCTGGCGACGGCGCTGCGGTGTCCTGCGCACTTGCCGTCCGGCCCGCTGTCAGCAGCGACAGGCAGAGGATGAAGGTCAGCGAACGAGTTGGATATGGCAGGGACACGTGCATGGGCTCAATCTCCTCGGAGTCGGAGCCATGAATATACGCCGCTGCAATGCTGGTTGCCTGCGACCGGTCCTGCGTTGATTAACCCCATCTTTTGACGGGGTTTGTCGCGATAATTCACTCAGGTCAATTGACTTGCCAGACACGCCCGGCTCTAATTAGCGGTCTTGCGCCGGCCCGGCGCCAATTTCCTTGCTTGCCTGTTGTTTTGGGGGTTTGATGTCTTTGTTAATTGGAATACCAAAAGAGGTTTTTGCGAACGAAAAGCGCGTCGCGACCGTTCCCGATGTCGTCGAAAAACTGATCAAGCTCGGTTTTTCCGTCGCGGTTGAATCGGGCGCCGGCGATGCAGCCAACTTCAGCGACGACAGCTATCGCGCTTCAGGCGCCGAGATCGTTGCCGATGCAGCACAGTTGTGGGCCACGGCGGACATCGTCTTCAAGGTTCGTCCGCCGAGCAAGGACGAAGTTGCGTTGCTGCGTGAAGGCGCCACATTGATCGGCTTCATCTGGCCGGCACAGAACCCCGATTTGATGCAGCAACTGGCTGCCAGGAAGGCGACCGCGCTGGCGATCGACTGCCTGCCGCGCACACTCTCCCGCGCCCAGAAGATGGACGCCCTGACGTCGCAGGCCGGCGTCGGCGGCTACCGCGCCGTCATCGAGGCGGCCAATGCCTTTGGTCGTTTTTTCAACGGACAGATCACCGCCGCGGGCAAGGTGCCGCCGGCCAAGGTCTTCATCGCCGGTGCCGGTGTCGCCGGCCTGGCGGCGATCGGTACCGCTGCCGGTCTGGGTGCCATCGTGCGTGCCAATGACACGCGTGCCGAAGTCGCAGACCAGGTCACCTCGCTTGGCGGCGAGTTCGTCAAGGTGGATTACGAAGAAGAGGGTTCGGGTGGCGGCGGCTACGCCAAGGTAATGTCCGAGGGCTTCCAGCAGGCGCAGCGCGAGATGTACGCAAAGCAGGCGCGTGAAGTCGACATCATTATTACCACTGCGCTGATTCCGGGCAAGCCCGCGCCCAAGCTCATCACGGCCGACATGGTGCAGTCGATGAAGGCGGGCAGCGTGATAGTCGACATGGCCGCCGAGCAGGGTGGCAATTGCGAACTCACGGTGCCGGGGGAAGTGGTGGAGCGCCACGGCGTAACCATCGTTGGTTATACCGATCTGGCCTCTCGCCTCTCCAAGCAGTCGTCGACCCTGTACGCGACCAACCTGTTTCGCCTCGCCGAGGAACTGTGCAAGACCAAGGACGGCATCATTGACGTCAATATGGAAGACGACGCCATCCGCGGCCTGACCGTGGTGAAGGACGGTGCCATCACCTGGCCTGCTCCGCCATTGAAGCCTGCTGCCGTCGCCGCCGCCAAACCGGCGGCCGTCATGCCGGAAAAGAAATCCGGCCACGGCCATGGCGCTCCCGGCGAACCCATGGCGGGCAACAAGCTGGCAATCATGTTCGGTGTCGCCGCGGCCTTGTTCTGGCTGGTCGGCAGCTTCGCGCCCACCGCCTTCCTGGCCCACTTCACCGTGTTTGTGCTGGCCTGCTTTGTCGGCTACATGGTGGTGTGGAACGTCACGCCGGCCCTGCATACGCCGCTGATGAGCGTGACCAATGCGATCAGCAGCATCATCGCCATTGGCGCCCTGATCCAGATCGCGCCGCCGTTGGCGGAAGGTGCGGCGGCACCGAATGAATGGATCCGCTGGCTGGCTCTCGGCGGCATCGTCCTTACCGCAATCAACATGTTCGGCGGTTTCGCCGTGACCCAGCGCATGCTGGCGATGTTCAGGAAGTAAAAAACAAAATCTTTCTAGCCACGGAGGACACAGAGTGCACAGAGAAAAACGAAATCAAAAATCAATTCAACTGGTTTGCGTTTGCCTTTGAATTTCTCTGTGTCCTCTGTGACCTCTGTGGCTAAAGCCTTTTCTTGGAATCAATGATGCATTCAAACTTGTCCACGGTCTCCTACATTGGGGCGACCATACTTTTCATTCTCAGCCTGGGCGGCTTGTCCAACCCGGCAAGCTCGCGGCGCGGCAACCTCTTCGGCATGATCGGCATGGGCATCGCCGTGCTGGCCACCGTGTTCGGGACGCATGTCTCGGCGGCCGGCATTCCCTGGATCGTCGGCGCCATGGTGCTCGGCGGCGCCATCGGTGTCTTTGCCGCGCGCACCGTGCAAATGACGCAGATGCCCGAACTGGTGGCGCTGATGCACAGCCTGGTCGGCCTTGCTGCCGCACTGGTCGGCTTTGCCAGCTACCTCGATACCTCCACGGTGTTTGCCAGCGTTGCCGAGAAGAGCATCCATGAAGTCGAGATCTACGTCGGCATCCTGATCGGCGTGGTGACCTTCGCCGGTTCGCTGATTGCCTTCGGCAAGCTCAACGGCAAGATCGGTGGCAAGCCATTGCTGCTGCCGGCACGCCATTTCCTCAACCTGATCCTGCTGCTCGTCGCGATCGGCTTCGGTTACCAGTTCCTACATGCCGAAACGATGAATGCCGGCCTCGTCGCGCTTGCGGTGCTGACGGTCGTTTCCATCCTGTTCGGCATCCACATGGTGATGGCGATTGGCGGTGCCGACATGCCGGTGGTGGTGTCGATGCTCAACAGCTATTCCGGCTGGGCAGCAGCGGCGACCGGCTTCATGCTCTCCAACGATCTGCTGATCGTGGTTGGCGCATTGGTTGGTTCGAGCGGCGCAATCCTGTCCTACATCATGTGCCGCGCGATGAACCGCAATTTCCTCAGCGTTATCGCCGGTGGCTTTGGTGGCGGTGCCAAACCAGCGGCCACAATTGGCGATGCTGCCGTGCCGCAGGGCGAGGTCGTGGCCATCACCAGTGCCGATACCGCGGAATTGCTGCGTGAGGCGAAGAGCGTAATCATCGTCCCGGGCTATGGCATGGCGGTCGCCCAGGCCCAGCACACCGTGTATGAAATTACCAAGACGCTGCGCGAGAAGGGCGTCAATGTCCGCTTCGGTATCCATCCGGTGGCGGGCCGCATGCCGGGCCACATGAATGTGCTGCTGGCCGAAGCCAAGGTACCCTACGACATCGTGATGGAAATGGACGAGTTGAACGACGACTTCCCCGACACGGACGTGACCATGGTGATCGGCGCCAACGACATCGTCAATCCGTCGGCGCAGGACGATCCGGCCAGCCCCATCGCCGGCATGCCGGTGCTGGAAGTGTGGAAGGCCAAGACCTCGATCGTGATGAAGCGCAGCATGGCGTCGGGTTATGCCGGGGTCGACAATCCGCTGTTCTACAAAGACAACAATCGCATGCTGTTTGGCGACGCGAAGAAAATGCTCGACGAGGTGCTGGTGGCATTGAAGTCCTGATTGTCCATTGCAAGGGTTTGTTACAAGGCGGCAGCACATTACGGCGCTGAAAGAAAATGCGTCCCCGATAAAGGTAGTCGACGGGAAAAATCAGTGTCCAAATGGCAACGCCCGCAGGAACAGGCAGTTTCGCTCTGGAAAAAGTTGGGGCCCGGACTAATCACCGGTGCGGCTGACGATGATCCGAGCGGCATTGCCACCTATTCCCAGGTAGGGGCACAATTCGGTTTCAGCACCTTGTGGACCGTGCTGTTCACCACCCCGCTCATGGTCGGCATCCAGATTGTCAGTGCGCGTATCGGCCGCGTTACCGGCCACGGCCTAGCAGCGAACATACGTGACCATTACCCGCCGGCCCTGCTCTACGCAATCGTCGGTTTACTGCTCGTTGCCAACACCGTCAACATTGCGGCCGACATCGGTGCGATGGGCGCAGCCTTGAAGTTGCTGATCGGTGGCCCGGCACACGCCTATGCCATCGGCTTTGGTGTGCTTTCGCTGCTGCTGCAGGTATTCATCCCCTTTCCACGATACGCGCCGATTCTCAAGGGCCTGACGCTGGCGCTGTTTGCGTATGTGGCGACGGTGTTCACGGTGCATGTGCCCTGGGGCGAAGTGCTGGCCGACAGCCTGATGCCGTCACTGTCGATTCGGCCAGAGTATGTCGTCGCGGTGGTCGCGGTATTCGGTACCACCATCAGCCCCTATCTGTTTTTCTGGCAGGCATCGCAGGAAGTCGAGGAGCAGCGCGCGACGCATGGTGACGAACCATTGAAGGAAGCGCCGGAGCAGGCGCGCAAGCATTTGCAGCGGATCAAGTTCGATACGTA
>CANJXH010000056.1 GCA_947478755.1 Betaproteobacteria bacterium
CAGCGCGGCCTCAACATCATGGAGTTCTGCAAGGCGTTCAACGCGCAGACTCAAGGACTGGAGCCTGGCCTCCCGATTCCAGTGGTGATCACTGCGTTTGCGGACAAGTCCTTCACGTTCATCATGAAGACGCCGCCCGCGACGATTCTGATCAAAAAGGCGGCCGGTATCCAGAAGGGTTCCGCAACTCCCCATACTGCCAAGGTAGGCAAGATCACCAAGGCACAAGCCGAGGAAATCGCCAAGACCAAAATGAAAGATTTGACTGCCGCCGATCTTGACGCCGCTGTGCGCACGATCGCTGGTTCAGCCCGTAGCATGGGCATTACTGTGGAGGGGCTGTAATCATGGCCAAACTTTCCAAGCGCGTTAAAGCTGTTCGCTCCAAGGTTGATCGTGACAAGGCCTATCCACTGACTGATGCACTCGCCCTGGTCAAGGAAGGTGCGACCGCCAAATTCGACGAGTCAATTGATGTTGCCGTCAATCTGGGGATTGACGCCAAGAAGTCCGACCAGGTGGTGCGTGGCTCTGTCGTTCTGCCTTCCGGCACGGGTAAGTCCGTGCGTGTAGCCGTGTTTGCCCAAGGCGACAAGGCACAGGCGGCGAAGGATGCAGGTGCTGATATCGTTGGTTTTGATGACTTGGCTGCAGAAGTCAAGGGTGGTCGCATGGATTTTGACGTTGTGATTGCCACGCCCGATGCGATGAAGGTCGTCGGTGCGCTTGGTCAGGTACTTGGTCCCCGTGGTCTTATGCCGAATCCAAAGGTCGGTACTGTCACGGCCGACGTCGTCACGGCAGTCAAGAACGCAAAAGCCGGTCAAGTTCAATACCGCGCCGACAAGGCCGGGATCGTACATTGCACGATCGGCCGCGCTTCATTTACCGTAGATGCCTTGCAGCTCAACATGGCGGCACTGCTTGATGCCTTGCAAAAATCCAAACCTGCAACCTCCAAGGGTCAGTACCTGAAAAAGATATCGCTGTCGTCCACCATGGGCGCAGGTGTTCGTATCGATCAGGCAGCAAGCACGCAGGCGTAAATAATCAAACCCCTGCCCGAATCCGTTCGGTCAGGGGCAGAACTTTGGGCCGTCATTTTGCCTGTACGGAGATGGCGGGTTGTCAAAGACCGTAGGCGTCCTGATGTCAGGACTTAATAGCAGCAGGCCTACGCAGATGGCGTTCCCGCAGGCAGGATTCGTAGTTCCTGAATGAGGTCGCCGTATCGGTTCCGGGGCAATGGTGCAACGGATCGTTATGTTGTTTTTAGTTAGGAGTTGACCTTGGCTCTCAATCTTGATGACAAGAAAGCGGTTGTCGCTGAAGTGTCCGCGCAGGTAGCGGGTGCCCAGTCGATCATCGTCGCCGAGTACCGTGGTCTTGAAGTGGGTGATATCACCGTTCTGCGCGCTCAGGCGCGTAAAAGTGGTGTTTATCTTCGGGTGCTGAAAAATACTCTCGCTCGTCGCGCCATCACTGGCACGCCGTTTGAAGGCCTCTCAGACAAGCTTGTTGGTCCGCTGATCTACGGTATTTCCGCAGATCCCGTGGCTGCCGCCAAGATACTGAATGAGTTTGCCAAGAGTAATGACAAGCTCGTCATCAAAGCTGGCGCAATGCCCAATCACGTCATGGACGTGGGTGGTGTCAAGGCGCTCGCCACGTTGCCGAGTCGTGAAGAGCTGCTTTCCAAGCTGCTCGGCACCATGCAGGCACCGATCGCCCAATTCGTTCGCACGCTCAACGAAGTCCCGACCAAACTGGTTCGGGGTCTCGCTGCAGTGCGCGATGCGAAACAAGCCGCAGAAGCATAAGTACTCAGTACATCGCACGACGAACCGCATTACTTAATTAATTTACATTTTCAGGAGTTACAAATCATGGCATTAAGCAAAGACGAAATTATCGAAGCGATTGCGAACCTGTCGGTTCTCGATCTTTCGCAACTGATCAAAGATCTGGAAGAGAAATTTGGCGTATCAGCCGCCGCTGCCGCCGTTGCAGTTGCCGCACCGGCTGCCGGTGGTGGCGCTGCCGCTGCTGAAGAGAAGACCGAATTCACGGTCGTTCTGGTTGCCGCTGGCGACAAGAAGGTCGAGGCGATCAAGGTGGTTCGTGCTGCTACCGGCCTTGGCTTGAAAGAAGCCAAAGACCTGGTCGACGGCGCACCGAAGAACGTGAAGGAAGGCATCTCGAAGGCCGACGCCGAAGCGCTCAAGAAGCAACTCGAAGAAGCTGGCGCCAAAGTCGAACTGAAGTAAGTTGGTCAGACAGTCGGGCTGGCGGCGTTTGCTGTCAGCCCGCTTGTGCTTTTGAAAATGCCGTTAAGCAGCAATGCAGTAGAAAGTATTTGTCGCAATAGTTTTTGTCTGGCCCCCGGCGGCCAAAAACAAATGCAGTTTCGTCATGTTGGACTGCATTTGATTTTGACCACCGACGTCTGACTTCTGAACGGAGCAACCATGACGTATTCGTATACCGAGAAAAAACGTATCCGCAAGAGCTTTGCCAAGCGCGCCAACGTGCTGGATGTCCCTTTTTTGCTGGGTACGCAGCTTGATTCCTACACCGAATTTCTGCAGGCGGGTTTTGCTCCGCACGCACGCAGGAGTCAAGGTTTGCAGGCGGCGTTTTCATCCATTTTCCCCATCGTTGCTCACTCCGGAAATGCGCGTCTCGAGTTCGTGGAATACCGCCTCGGTGAGCCTGCGTTTGATGTCAAGGAATGTCAGCAGCGTGGATTGACGTTTGCCAGTCCCTTGCGAGCAAAGGTCCGCCTTGTTATTCTTGATCGCGAGTCGGCGACCGAAAAAATCAAGGAGGTTAAGGAGCAGGAAGTCTATATGGGCGAAATTCCGCTCATGACGACCACCGGTTCGTTTGTCATCAACGGGACCGAGCGCGTCATTGTGTCCCAGTTGCATCGCTCGCCGGGCGTCTTCTTCGAGCACGACCGCGGCAAAACACACAGTTCTGGCAAATTGCTGTTTTCCGCACGCATCATTCCGTATCGTGGCTCCTGGCTCGATTTTGAGTTTGATCCAAAGGACATCCTCTATTTCCGGATTGACCGTCGTCGCAAGATGCCAGTGACGATTTTGCTGAAAGCCATTGGTCTTTCGGCAGAACAGATACTGTCTACCTTCTTTGAGTTCGACGATTTTCACATGTCAAAAAAGGGCAATCAGTTCACGCTGGTTCCCGAGCGGCTGCGAGGCGAAGTCGCCCGCTTTGACTTCACCGACAAGGCAGGCAACGTGTTGGTGCCGAAAGACAAGCGGATTACCTCAAAGCATATCCGTGACTTGGCCGAAGCCGGAATCAAGAAAATCGTCGTTCCCGACGATTTCATGATTGGTCGCGTGATCGCCCAGAACGTCGTCGATTCTGCAACCGGTGAAATCGTTGCCAGTGCAAACGAAGAGATTACCGAATCGCTGTTGGCAAAATTCCATGAGTCCGGTATCGAGGACATCAAGACCTTGTACGTCAACGATCTGGATCGCGGTTCATACATTTCCACCACGTTGCGTAGCGATGAAACTGCGGACCAATGGGCTGCACGAGTCGCCATCTATCGCATGATGCGCCCCGGTGAGCCGCCAACTGAAGATGCTGTTGAGTCGCTCTTCGCCGGCCTGTTCTATTCACCGGAGCGTTATGACCTTTCTGCTGTTGGCCGCATGAAGTTCAATCGTCGCGTTGGTCGCGAAGAGATTGAGGGCAAAGGCACACTGTCCGACGATGATATTGTTGATGTCATTCGTATCCTCGTTGAATTGCGCAACGGCAGGGGTGAGATTGACGATATCGATCACCTCGGCAATCGCCGTGTGCGTTCGGTTGGCGAATTGGCCGAGAATCAGTTCCGTGCCGGTTTGGTCCGTGTTGAGCGTGCTGTCAAGGAGCGCCTCAATCAGGCAGAGTCAGACAACCTGATGCCGCATGACCTGATTAACGCGAAGCCGATCAGCGCAGCTATCAAGGAATTTTTCGGCTCGAGTCAGTTGTCGCAGTTCATGGACCAGACAAATCCTCTTTCCGAAATTACCCACAAACGCCGTGTATCAGCATTGGGACCGGGTGGTTTGACGCGTGAGCGCGCGGGCTTTGAAGTTCGTGACGTGCATCCCACCCACTATGGGCGCGTTTGCCCGATCGAAACGCCGGAAGGCCCGAATATCGGCCTGATCAACTCGCTCGCGCTATACGCGCGGACCAATAACTACGGTTTCATGGAAACTCCCTACCGCAAGGTAGAGAAAAGCCATGTCACCGACCAGATCGAATACCTTTCGGCAATCGAAGAAGGCAACTATGTAATTGCCCAAGCGAATGCTGAACTGGACAAGAAGGGCAAGCTGACTGATGAATTGGTATCTTGCCGTCGCAAAGGTGAGTTCGAACTGAAAGAGCCCGCTGATGTGCAATACATGGATGTTGCGCCGGGCCAGATCGTTTCCGTTGCTGCTTCCCTGATTCCGTTCCTCGAGCACGACGATGCGAACCGGGCGCTGATGGGGGCCAACATGCAACGCCAGGCAGTTCCCTGCCTGCGTCCTGAAAAGGCCCTGGTCGGCACTGGCATTGAGCGCACCGTTGCGGTCGATTCGGGTACGGCAGTGCAGGCATTGCGTGGCGGTATCGTGGATTACATTGATGCCACCAGAATCGTGGTTCGCGTTAATGACGTCGAAACAGTGCCGGGTGAAGTCGGCGTAGATATCTACAACCTGATCAAATACACCCGTTCTAATCAGAGCACCAACATCAACCAACGGCCGATCGTCAAGGTCGGCGACATCATCGCCAAGGGCGATGTGGTGGCCGATGGCGCTTCCACCGACCTCGGCGAACTGGCGCTGGGCCAGAACATGCTGGTCGCTTTCATGCCCTGGAACGGCTACAACTTTGAAGACTCGATCCTGATCTCCGAGCGGGTCGTGGCGGAAGACCGGTTCACCTCGATTCATATCGAGGAACTCACCGTCGTTGCTCGCGATACCAAGCTGGGGGCTGAAGAAATCACTCGCGATATCGCCACGCTGGGCGAGTTGCAGCTGGGACGTCTTGACGAGTCCGGCATTGTTTATATTGGTGCTGAAGTTGAAGCGGGCGACGTATTGGTGGGCAAGGTCACGCCGAAGGGTGAGACTCAGCTGACGCCGGAAGAAAAGCTGTTGCGCGCGATTTTTGGTGAAAAGGCATCTGATGTCAAAGACACCTCACTGCGTGTGCCTTCAGGCACTACCGGTACCGTAATTGACGTTCAGGTATTTACGCGTGAAGGTATCGAGCGTGACAAGCGCGCTCAATCGATTGTCGACGACATGTTGAAAGGCTACAAGCAGGATCTAGCCGACCAAATGCGCATCGTTGAGCGGGATACGTTTGCCCGTATCGAAAAGTTGCTGACCAACAAGGTTGCGGCGAAGGGCCCGAAGAAGCTTGCCAAAGGCACCAAAATCACCAAGGCCTACCTTGAATCGATCGAGCGCTATCACTGGTTTGACATCAGCCTAGAAAATGAGGAAGCGCAGCAGCAGTTGGAAAGTCTGCGCGATAGCCTGGATCAGACGCGCAAGGACTTTGATGTTGCCTTCGAAGCGAAGAAAAAGAAGCTGACGCAGGGCGATGAATTGCCGCCCGGCGTGCAAAAGATGGTCAAGGTTCACCTTGCGGTCAAGCGCCGCCTGCAACCCGGCGACAAGATGGCTGGTCGTCACGGCAACAAGGGCGTGGTATCGAAAATCGTGCCGATTGAAGACATGCCGCACATGGCTGATGGCACGCCGATGGATATTGTGCTCAATCCGTTGGGCGTTCCCTCACGGATGAATATCGGTCAGGTACTTGAAATGCATCTGGGCTGGGCCGGCAAAGGCATTGGTAACCGCATTGGCGAGATGTTGCGCGCCGAAGTAAATGCAGCGGAATTGAAGAAATACCTGGACAAGGCCTACAACAGCGCGGGCCATGCAACTGATATCGACAACCTGAGTGATGTCGAGGTGGTTGAGATGGCAGAGAACCTGCGTGGTGGCCTGCCATTTGCAACCCCGGTTTTCGATGGGGCAAAGGAAGAGGAAATTACCACCATGCTGAATCTCGCCTACCCTGAAGGTGTATCTAAACTTATGGGATTGACGTCTTCCAAGACGCAGGCGACGCTTTATGACGGACGTACCGGTGAGTCTTTCGAGCGCCCGGTTACCGTTGGGTACATGCATGTGCTGAAGCTGCATCACTTGGTTGACGACAAGATGCACGCTCGTTCTACTGGCCCCTACAGTTTGGTTACCCAGCAACCGTTGGGTGGCAAGGCGCAGTTTGGTGGTCAGCGCTTCGGTGAAATGGAAGTCTGGGCACTTGAAGCCTATGGTGCCTCCTACACCTTGCAGGAAATGCTGACAGTCAAGTCAGATGACGTCAATGGCCGCACCAAGGTTTATGAAAGTATTGTCAAGGGCGAACACAAGATCGAGGCCGGGATGCCGGAGTCTTTCAACGTGCTGGTGAAGGAAATTCGCTCGCTTGGCATTGACATTGATCTCGAACGTTATTGATTTGCCCTCTATCCGCACAGGAGTTAAGACATGAAAGCACTGCTCGATCTATTCAAGCAAGTAACGGTGGAAGAGGAATTCGACGCGATCACCATTGGTCTTGCGTCGCCGGAGAAAATCCGGTCCTGGTCCTTTGGCGAAGTCAAAAAACCGGAAACCATCAACTACCGCACGTTCAAGCCGGAACGTGACGGTCTCTTCTGCGCCAAGATTTTTGGCCCGGTAAAGGACTATGAATGCCTGTGCGGAAAGTACAAGCGACTCAAGCATCGAGGCGTGATCTGCGAGAAATGTGGTGTCGAAGTCACCCAGGCCAAGGTGCGTCGTGAGCGCATGGCACATATCGAACTGGCCAGCCCGGTTGCCCACATCTGGTTCTTGAAGAGCCTGCCGAGCCGACTCGGCATGGTGCTCGATATGACTTTGCGCGACATCGAGCGCGTGCTGTATTTTGAAGCTTTCGTCGTCTGCGATCCTGGCATGACCCCGCTGAATCGTGCCCAGCTGTTGACAGAGGATGATTATCTCGCCAAGGTTGAAGAGTACGGTGATGACTTCACTGCGTTGATGGGCGCAGAAGGCATTCGTCACCTGTTGAAGACGATTGATATTCCGCACGAAATCGAGATGATGCGCAACGAACTTGAAACGACAGGTTCGGAAGCGAAGATCAAGAAACTCGCCAAACGTCTCAAGGTGCTCGAGGGTTTCATCAAGTCGGGAATCAAACCCGAGTGGATGGTGCTTGAGGTGTTGCCCGTGCTGCCGCCGGATCTGCGCCCACTGGTACCGCTGGATGGGGGCCGTTTTGCTACATCCGATCTGAACGATCTTTATCGTCGCGTCATCAACCGTAATAACCGACTGAAGCGCCTGCTTGAACTGAAGGCGCCAGACATCATCGTGCGCAACGAAAAGCGCATGCTGCAGGAATCGGTTGATTCGCTCCTTGATAACGGTCGCCGCGGCAAGGCCATGACCGGCGCCAACAAGCGTCCGCTCAAGTCACTTGCGGACATGATCAAAGGCAAGTCGGGCCGCTTCCGCCAGAATCTGCTTGGCAAGCGTGTCGACTATTCCGGCCGCTCAGTCATCGTTGTTGGTCCTCAGCTCAAGCTGCACCAGTGCGGTCTGCCTAAAAAAATGGCGCTTGAGTTGTTCAAGCCATTCATCTTCGAGCGCCTTGAGAAAATGGGCATCGCCAGCACCATCAAGGCAGCCAAGAAGGAAGTTGAAGCCGAAACCGTCGTGGTGTGGGACATCCTCGAAGAAGTCATTCGTGAACATCCGGTCATGCTGAACCGCGCACCGACCTTGCACCGCCTCGGCATCCAGGCTTTCGAACCAACGCTGATTGAAGGCAAGGCGATCCAGTTGCACCCGTTGGTATGTACGGCGTTCAACGCCGACTTTGACGGCGACCAAATGGCCGTTCACGTTCCGTTGTCGCTGGAAGCGCAGATGGAGGCGCGCACGCTGATGCTGGCCTCCAACAATGTGCTGTCGCCCGCCAACGGCCAACCGATCATTGTTCCGTCGCAAGACGTTGTACTGGGCCTGTATTACGCCACCCGCGAAAATGCAGCAGCCAAGGGTACGGGCACTTTGTTTGCGGATGTCGCGGAAATTCATCGCGCGGTTGACCTGCGTCTGGTTGATCTGCATGCCCGCATCACAGTACGTATTCGTGAATACGACAATATTGGCGACGATCAGTGGCGCGAAAAATATACGCGCTACAGTACTACTGCCGGCCGCGCCATCCTGTCGGAAATCCTGCCCAAGGGACTGCCTTTCAAGGCGATTGACAAGACGCTGAAGAAAAAGGAAATCTCTAAGCTGATTGACGAAAGCTTCCGCCGTTGCGGCCTCAAGGATACCGTTGTCTTTGCCGATCAGTTGATGCAGTCAGGTTTCCGTTTGGCGACCCGCGCGGGTATCTCTATTTGTGTGGACGACATGCTTGTGCCGCAGCAGAAGGGCGCCCTGATCGATGCAGCCGAGGTCGAAGTCAGAGAAATCGAAAAGCAGTATACGTCGGGCCTCGTGACTGTCGGCGAGCGGTACAACAAGGTGGTTGATATCTGGGGCCGCGCCGGGGATCAGGTGGCGAAGGCCATGATGGATCAACTCTCGCATCAGGAAGTCAGGAACTCCGAAGGCAAGCTGGTCAAACAGGAGTCGTTCAACTCAATTTATATGATGGCCGACTCTGGCGCCCGCGGTTCTGCGGCGCAGATTCGTCAGCTCGCCGGCATGCGCGGACTGATGGCCAAGCCGGACGGCTCGATCATTGAGGTGCCGATCACCACCAACTTCCGTGAAGGGCTCAATGTCCAGCAGTATTTTATTTCGACTCACGGCGCCCGAAAGGGCTTGGCGGATACCGCGTTGAAGACTGCAAACTCGGGCTATCTGACGCGCCGGCTGGTTGACGTGACGCAGGATCTGGTCGTGACAGAAGAAGACTGCGGTACGCAAAACGGCTTTGCGATGCGTGCTCTCGTTGAAGGCGGTGAAGTAATTGAGCCTTTGCGCGAGCGCATTCTTGGCCGCGTCGTCATATCGGATGTGATCCATCCTGAAACGCAGGACGTGATCTACGAAGCCGGCATACTGCTGGACGAAGATGCTGTCGACAATATTGAAGCGCTCGGTATCGATGAAGTGCGAGTTCGTACGCCCCTATCATGCGAAACCCGCTATGGCTTGTGCGGTAAATGCTATGGTCGTGACCTTGGCCGCGGCACGCTGGTAAACCCTGGCGAGGCTGTTGGCGTAATTGCAGCCCAGTCAATCGGCGAACCGGGCACGCAGCTCACCATGCGAACCTTTCACGTTGGCGGTGCGGCGTCGCGCGCTGCGGCACAAAGCCAGATCGAAGCAAAAAGCGGCGGCGCAATCCGCCTTTCCCCGACAATGCGGACGGTCACCAGCCCCAAGGGCGAAAAAGTGGTGATTTCGCGTTCGGGGGAATTGATAGTCGTCGACGACAATGGCAGAGAGCGGGAACGCCACAAAGTACCCTATGGTGCAACCCTGCTGGTTGAAGAGGCCAAGCAGATCAGGGCCGGTGCTGTTCTGGCTACGTGGGATCCCCATACTCGCCCAATCGTCACCGAGTACGCGGGTACTGTTCGCTTCGAGCACATTGAAGAAGGCATTACCGTTGCCAAACAGATTGACGATGTCACCGGTCTTTCGACACTGGTCGTGATTGATTCCAAACGTGGCAGCAAGTCGCAGGCGAAGGGTTTGCGCCCGCAGGTTAAATTGCTCAACGAAGCAGGTGAAGAAGTCAAGATTCACGGTACCGAACACGTTGTGACCATTACTTTCCAGGTTGGCTCGCTGATCACGGTGAAGGATGGGCAGCAAGTATCGGTCGGTGAAATTCTCGCCCGTATCCCGCAAGAGTCAGCCAAGACGCGAGACATCACCGGTGGCTTGCCCCGCGTTGCCGAGTTGTTCGAGGCTCGTTCACCGAAGGATGCTGGTACGCTGGCGGAGGTAACGGGTACGGTGTCGTTCGGCAAGGATACCAAGGGCAAGCAACGCCTGGTCATCACCGAACCCGACGGTACTGCGCACGAGTATCTGATCTCTAAAGACAAGCACGTCATGGCTCACGATGGCCAGGTGGTGAACAAAGGGGAGGTCATTGTTGACGGCCCCGCGGATCCGCATGACATCCTGAGATTGAAGGGTGTCGAGGAACTGGCTCGCTATATCATTGACGAAGTGCAGGACGTCTATCGTCTGCAGGGCGTCAAGATCAACGACAAGCACATTGAAGTCATCGTGCGCCAGATGTTGCGTCGCGTCGTGATCACCGATCCGGCTGATTCACGTTTCATTCGTGAAGAGCAGGTGGAACGTGCGGATGTCTTGGATGAAAATGACAAGTTGATTGCCGAGGGCAAGCGTCCGGCCGAGTTCCAGTTCATGCTGCTGGGCATTACCAAGGCATCGCTGTCCACCGATTCGTTCATTTCCGCAGCCTCTTTCCAAGAGACTACGCGTGTTCTTACCGAAGCCGCCATCATGGGCAAACGGGACGAACTGCGCGGCCTCAAGGAAAACGTCATCGTCGGGCGTCTCATTCCGGCGGGAACCGGCCTTGCCTACCATCGTGCCCGAAAGGCACAAGCCGCAGCCGAGGCATCAGGTGCGTCGCTGTTCAGTACTGGCGAAAATCTGGCCGAAGGCGTGGAGGCAGCTTGACGCTGTAGATCGACATCACTATAATCCGGCCCTCTTTGCTTCGCCCCTCGCGCCGCTTGGGGCCGATACCGCAGGTTTTATCCAGTGTTTTCGCTGGTTTTACAGGTTTTGGAATAGAAAATGCCAACCATCAGTCAACTGATTCGCAAGCCGCGTCAGGCACCTCAGAGCAAGAGCAAGGTGCCAGCGCTCGGCAATAGCCCCGCCAAGCGTGGCGTGTGCACCCGTGTTTACACCACAACGCCGAAAAAGCCCAACTCGGCGCTCCGTAAGGTAGCCAAGGTGCGTTTGACCAATGGCTTTGAGGTGATTTCGTACATTGGCGGCGAAGGCCACAATCTGCAAGAACACTCGGTCGTTTTGATCCGTGGCGGGCGCGTAAAGGATTTGCCCGGTGTTCGTTACCACATCGTTCGCGGCAGCCTCGATACGCAAGGCGTCAAGGACCGCAAGCAATCCCGCTCGAAATATGGCGCAAAACGCCCTAAGGCCGCCTAAGCGCAGCCTGAGAATAGACAGGAGTCATTCATGCCACGCCGCAGAGAAGTTCCCAAACGCGACATTCTTCCCGACCCGAAATTCGGTAGTGTCGATGTATCCAAATTCGTCAATGTGTTGATGACCGCTGGCAAGAAGTCTGTTGCCGAGCGCATCATTTATGGAGCTTTCGAGCAGATCAAGACCAAGAGCGGCAAAGACCCGCTGGAAATTTTTGGTTTGGCTGTGAACAACGTAAAGCCGATGGTTGAGGTCAAGAGCCGTCGAGTTGGTGGTGCCAATTATCAGGTGCCGGTTGAAGTGCGTCCGTCGCGGCGTATGGCTTTGTCAATGCGCTGGTTGCGTGAGGCCGCTCGTAAGCGTTCGGAAAAGTCCATGGGCCAGCGTCTGGCAAATGAACTGCTTGAGGCCGCCGAAGGTCGTGGTGCGGCAATGAAAAAACGTGAAGAAGTTCACCGCATGGCTGAAGCCAACAAGGCTTTCTCGCACTTCAGGTTCTGATTTTTAGCGTTGCTTCGCAAACCGCGAGGCAACTTCGTTTTCTCCGCCGCCTTGTCGTCCCATTAGCAAATGGGCGCCACGGCGGTTTGACTTAAGAATGGCAGGTAATTCAAGTGGCCCGTAAGACACCTATTGAGCGTTATCGCAATATCGGCATTTCAGCACACATTGATGCTGGCAAAACCACAACGACCGAGCGCATCCTGTTTTACACCGGGGTCAATCACAAGATTGGCGAAGTGCATGATGGTGCGGCCACCATGGACTGGATGGAGCAAGAGCAGGAGCGTGGCATCACCATCACCTCCGCAGCGACCACCTGTTTCTGGAAGGGGATGGACATGTCCTACCCCGAGCATCGTTTCAACATCATTGACACTCCGGGACACGTTGACTTCACCATTGAAGTAGAGCGCTCAATGCGTGTGTTGGATGGTGCCTGTATGGTGTATTGCGCGGTAGGTGGTGTGCAGCCGCAATCAGAAACCGTGTGGCGGCAGGCGACCAAGTACAAGGTGCCGCGCCTTGCCTTCGTCAACAAGATGGACCGCACCGGCGCAAACTTCTTCAAGGTCGTCGAGCAGATGAAGACGCGCCTGAATGCCAGTCCTGTGCCGATCGTTATTCCGGTTGGGGCTGAGGAAGGCTTCCAGGGTGTGGTCGACCTCGTCAAGATGAAGGCGATTATCTGGGACGAAGCCTCACAAGGGATGAAGTTCAGCTATTCGGAGATCCCGGCAGAATTGCTGGACGACGCCAAGAAATGGCGTGAAAACATGGTAGAGGCTGCAGCCGAGGCAACCGAAGATTTGATGAACAAGTATCTTGAGAGTGGTGACCTGACCGAAGAAGAAATCGTTCTTGGTCTGCGCACGCGAACCATCGCGTGTGAAATTCAACCGATGCTGTGCGGTTCCGCATTCAAGAACAAAGGCGTGCAGCGCATGCTGGATGCTGTCGTGCAACTTCTGCCGTCGCCCGTCGATATTCCTGATGTCACTGGCGAAACCGAATCCGGAGAATCGACTTCTCGCAAGGCCGATGACAAGGAAAGCTTCTCTGCTCTTGCCTTCAAGCTGATGACTGATCCTTTTGTTGGGCAGTTGACCTTTGTGCGCGTTTACTCCGGCGTCCTGAAGAAGGGCGATACGATTTACAACTCGGTCAAAGGCCGCAAGGAACGTATTGGCCGCATCGTGCAGATGCACGCCAATAACCGCGAAGAAGTTGATGAGATCTTGGCCGGTGATATTGCGGCCTGTATTGGATTGAAAGATGTAACCACCGGCGAAACCCTGAGCGATATCGATAAGCCGATCATCCTTGAGCGCATGGTGTTTCCGGATCCCGTCATCCACGTGGCCGTTGAGCCGAAAACCAAGGCCGACCAGGAAAAAATGGGTATCGCGCTGGGACGTCTGGCCCAGGAGGATCCTTCCTTCCGCGTGCGCAGTGACGAGGAATCTGGCCAGACAATTATCTCCGGCATGGGCGAACTCCACCTCGAAATTCTGGTGGATCGCATGAGACGTGAATTTAACGTGGAAGCCAATGTGGGGGCGCCGCAGGTTGCTTATCGCGAAGCGATCCGCAAGGCTGTTGAGCAGGAAGGCAAGTTCGTCAAGCAGTCGGGCGGCCGAGGCCAATATGGCCACGTTTGGATCAAGCTTGAGCCAAACGAAACCGGTAAAGGCTTCGAATTCGTTGATGCTGTAAAGGGCGGAACCGTGCCGCGCGAGTTCATTCCTGCTGTCGAGAAGGGTTTGATCGAAACCCTGCCCAATGGTGTTCTCGCCGGCTTCCCGGTGGTGGACGTGAAAGTCACTCTGTTTGACGGTTCTTCGCACGATGTCGACTCGAACGAAAACGCGTTCAAGATGGCAGCTTCTATGGCGTTCAAGGACGCAATGCGCAAAGCAAGCCCGGTGTTGCTGGAACCGATGATGGCTGTTGAAGTGGAGACCCCGGAAGAGTACATGGGGAACGTGATGGGCGACCTCTCCAGTCGTCGCGGAATTGTGCAGGGCATGGAAGACCAGGTTGGTGGCATCAAGCTGATCAAGGCTGAAGTGCCACTGGCTGAGATGTTCGGTTATTCGACAACGATGCGTTCTTTGTCGCAGGGTCGTGCCACATACTCAATGGAATTCAAACACTACTCCGAGGCGCCGAAGAATGTCGCCGAGGCTATTATCAATAAGAAGTAACTGTTCTTTAGAAGGGATCGATCATGGCAAAAGGTAAATTTGAGCGGACGAAGCCGCACGTGAATGTAGGGACGATTGGTCACGTTGACCACGGCAAGACGACCTTGACGGCGGCGATCACCTCGGTGCTGTCGACCAAGTTTGGTGGTGAAGCCAAAGCCTACGACCAGATTGATGCGGCTCCGGAAGAGAAAGCGCGCGGTATTACCATCAATACTGCCCACGTTGAGTATGAGACCGCCAACCGGCACTACGCCCACGTGGATTGCCCGGGACACGCCGACTACGTCAAGAACATGATCACCGGTGCTGCCCAGATGGACGGCGCCATTCTTGTCTGTTCGGCCGCTGACGGCCCCATGCCCCAGACCCGCGAGCACATCCTGCTTGCCCGTCAGGTCGGCGTACCCTACATCGTCGTCTTCCTCAACAAATGCGACATGGTTGACGATGCCGAGCTGCTGGAACTCGTCGAAATGGAAGTTCGCGAACTGCTCGACAAATACAACTTCCCTGGCGACAAGACCCCCATCATCCACGGTTCCGCCAAACTCGCCCTCGAAGGCGACAAGGGCGAGCTCGGTGAAGTCGCCATCATGAAGCTTGCCGAAGCTCTTGACACCTACATCCCCACCCCGGAGCGTGCCGTTGATGGCGCCTTCCTGATGCCCGTAGAAGACGTATTCTCCATCTCTGGTCGTGGCACCGTCGTGACCGGTCGCGTCGAGCGCGGCATCGTCAAGGTTGGCGAAGAAATTGAAATCGTCGGTATCGCCGCCACCCAGAAGACCACCTGCACTGGCGTTGAAATGTTCCGCAAACTGCTGGACCAGGGTCAGGCTGGCGACAACGTAGGCGTTCTGTTGCGCGGCACCAAGCGCGAAGACGTGCAGCGCGGCCAAGTGCTGTGCAAACCGGGTTCCATCAACCCCCACACCCACTTCACCGCTGAAATCTACGTTCTGTCGAAGGACGAGGGTGGTCGTCATACCCCCTTCTTCAATGGCTATCGTCCCCAGTTCTACTTCCGCACCACCGACGTGACGGGAAGCATTGAATTGCCGGCCGGTACCGAAATGGTGATGCCGGGTGACAACGTCTCGATCACGGTCAAGCTGATTGCACCGATCGCAATGGAAGAAGGTCTGCGTTTTGCCATTCGCGAAGGCGGTCGTACCGTCGGCGCTGGCGTCGTCGCTAAAGTCATCGAGTAAGGATTGGGTTGATGTGCCCTTCCCAGCGGGACGGGCACAATAAATTACCAAGTATTGCTTGCAAAGCGAGCCTTGTGGTGGCAGAATGCCGCCCTCTCGCGAATTGCTCGCAACTTGCGAACGCTCTTTAAGGATTGTTATGCAAAGCCAAAAAATTCGTATCCGTCTCAAGGCCTTCGATTACAAGTTGATTGATCAGTCAGCCCTTGAGATTGTGGAAACGGCAAAGCGTACTGGCGCCGTAGTTCGTGGCCCCGTTCCTCTGCCGACGCGTATCGAACGTTTCGACGTGTTGCGTTCCCCGCACGTCAACAAGTCGTCGCGCGATCAGTTTGAAATTCGCACCCATTTGAGGTTAATGGACATCATTGACCCTACCGATAAGACGGTTGACGCGCTGATGAAGCTCGATCTGCCTGCGGGTGTCGATGTGGAAATCAAGCTGCAGTAAATTTTGTGGTCGCCCTGCTGGGGCGGTCGTTGTAGTTTGTGGTTGTTTAGATTCCGGCCAATCGTAGCCGGAGATTTGGAGAACAAAATGAGTCTGGGCCTTGTCGGACGCAAGGTTGGCATGACGCGCATCTTTACCGATGACGGATCTTCCGTCCCGGTTACGGTGCTCGATGTGTCAAACAATCGCGTTACGCAAATCAAGACGCCTGATGTGGACGGCTACGCCGCCATCCAGGTGACATATGGCAAACGTCGTGCCAGTCGGGTAGTCAAATCCGCTGCGGGGCATCTTGCCAAG